>DATERH010000371.1:0-11703 GCA_035271785.1 Buttiauxella sp. | reverse complement strand
GTTGAGTTCGAAATCCAGGACGGCCAGAAAGGCCCAGCTGCAGTTAACGTAACTGCTATCTAATTCCGTTGAATTAGACCTGGCGCGAATAACGCCAAATTTTGATAAAAGCCTCGCTCATGTAGCGGGGCTTTTTCATGTCTGAATTTGGGGTACGACTTTTCTGTATGTTTCGATAAGCCGAATTCAGTTATATTTTGTAGCAAAGCAGCGCATCTTGTAGCACTGTTCCTGTCTGGTTACTTTCCGCATTATGTTTAAATTTTCAATCGCTTAGTGGTCGTTAAGGATTGAATGTGAGAAAAATCGCCCCTGGCGTCGTGGGTAACTTTATTCAGTGGCGTTTTGCTCTGCTTTGCATCGCTATTTTCATGTGTCTGGTGTTCTTATTAGGACGCGTTGCCTGGCTGCAAATTATCTCGCCGGATAACTTGGTCAAGCAGGAGGACATGCGTTCCCTGCGCGAAGAGCCGGTTGTCGTACCCCGTGGCATGATTGAAGATCGTAATGGCCGCCCGTTAGCCGTCAGCGTACCGGTAAAAGCCATCTGGGCCGATCCGAAAACGGTGATGGAGAAGGGTGGCGTGCAAATAAGCAGCCGCTGGCAGGCGCTTGCGACTGCGCTAAATATGCCCCTTAATGAAATTGCCGCCCGCATTCGTCGTAATCCCAGCGATCGATTTATCTACCTGGCGCGCCAGCTCGATCCTCAACAGGCGCAATATATTGAACGTTTGAAACTGCCTGGAATTTCTCTGCGTGATGAATCACGGCGTTTTTACCCGGCTGGCCATGTTGCGGCGAACCTGCTCGGCTTCACCAATATTGATGACCAGGGTATTGAAGGCATTGAAAAGAGTTTTAATCGCCAGCTTACGGGGAAGGAGGGTGAGAGATTAGTTCGCAAAGACCGGTACGGTCACGTCATTGAGAATATCACTGAAAATCCGTCAAGCCCGGCGCATAACCTGATGTTAAGCATTGATGAGCGTCTACAAACGGTAACTGAGGATGCGTTAAGCAATGCGGTTTCGTGGAATAAAGCCGAATCTGCCGCAGCGGTTATCCTTGATGTTAATACCGGTGAAGTGCTGGCGATGGCAAGTTGCCCGACATTCAATCCGAATAATCGTGATGGCGCTACGTTGAACGATTTCCGGAATCGGGCCATCAGTGACACTTTTGAGCCGGGTTCAACGGTGAAACCAATGGTGATTATGACCGCGCTGCAGCAGGGGATTGTGCGGCCTGATAGCGTGGTGGACACCCATCCTTATACCATCGACGGTCACCGCATTCGCGACGTCGGCTATTATCCGCAGCTTACGCTAACCGGTATTTTGCAGAAATCGAGCGATACCGGCGTGTCGCATCTTTCCCTGGCAATGCCGATTAAGGAATTACTCGATACCTACAAAAACTTTGGCTTCGGCATGCCGACGGGTTTAGGTTTGACCGGGGAAAGCAGCGGGCTAATGCCGCACCGTAAATTTTGGGGCGAGCTGGATCGCGCCACGTTTTCCTTTGGCTACGGTTTGATGGTCACGCCTCTGCAGCTGGCTCACGTTTACGCAACCATTGGCAGCTACGGAATTGCCAAACCTCTTTCGATAACGCGTGTTGATCCGCCAGTCGTCGGGCAAAGAGTCATGTCCGAAGAGATTGCGCATCAGGTTGAACATATGATGGAAAGCGTGGCGTTGCCTGGTGGCGGTGGCGTGAAAGCAGCGGTGCGGGGCTATCGTGTGGCGATAAAAACGGGCACGGCCAAGAAGATTGGTGATGACGGTAAGTACATCAATAAATATATTGCTTACACCGCAGGCGTTGCACCCGCCAGTAATCCTCGTTTTGCGCTGGTGGTGGTGATTAACGATCCAGAAAATGGGGCTTATTATGGCGGGGCAGTTGCGGCTCCTGTGTTTAGCCAAATTATGAGCGATGTACTGCGGCTGGAAAATATTAAACCTGATGGTTTACCCGAGGGTTACCCAAATTTAATGGTATTAAATAAACCGGCTGCAGATAACTCTGCCGGTTAGTGGCTTTTCGAAACAGGGCGTTTAGCGTTACACTTGCGCCCTTTATTATTGCCTGGAGTTCCCATGTCCTATCTTTGCCCGCTTTGTCATGCGCCGCTTGCAGCCGAAGGGATAAGTTATGTTTGTCCTGATGGCCATCAATTCGATAAGGCAAAAGAAGGATATGTGAATTTGCTGCCCGTTCAGCATAAACGCTCTAAAGATCCTGGTGATAGCAGCGAGATGATGCAAGCGCGTAGAGCATTTCTGGATGCCGGACATTACCAACCTTTACGTGATGCTATTTGCCAGATTTTAGAACAGACAACGCCAGCAACATTACTGGATATTGGTTGTGGGGAAGGGTATTACACTGCTGGTTTCGCACAAATTGTCACAAAGCTAAATGGCCTGACATGGGGATTGGATGTCGCCAAAGTCGCGATTCGCTACGCGGCGAAACGCTATCCTCAAGTACAGTTCTGCGTAGCCTCGAGTCATCGCTTACCGTTTGCCGATAATAGCCTGGATGCTGTAGTCCGAATTTTTGCGCCATGCAAAGCCGAAGAACTTGCGCGTGTTGTCAAACCCGGTGGCATAGTCATTACCACGACACCTGGCCCCCGTCATTTGATGCAGCTTAAGGGCTTAATCTATGACAAAGTGATGTTACACAGTAGCGAACCTGAATCTTTGTCGGGTTTTGTTGTGGAGCACATACAAAATATTGGCTGGCCGATGACGTTGCAAGGTAATGAAGCGGTCGCATTGCTGCAAATGACGCCGTTTGCCTGGCGTGCGCGCCCTGAAGTTTGGGAAGCACTCGCAACCGAAACGGCGTTCAATTGTGAAACTGACTTTGTGATTCGCGTCTGGCGACGCGAAGCCGAGGTTTTGTGACTGTATGATTTTATGAAGTTTTAGCTTAACGCACTAAAATGGCTGTACAGAATCTGACAACCAATCCCAATTAACACCAAACCGCCGAGAATT
This sequence comes from Buttiauxella sp., assembly GCA_035271785.1. Lineage (GTDB taxonomy): Bacteria > Pseudomonadota > Gammaproteobacteria > Enterobacterales > Enterobacteriaceae > Buttiauxella. Next base: position 8,689 of record DATERH010000371.1, on the reverse strand, counting down.
TCAGCGCGTTTTCCTAGCAATGGGCCAATAAAACGGCCCAGCATCATACCCATTGTGGACATGATCATGGTCGCACAACCAATCGCCAGCGCAGTTTCGATAATATTGACTTGCAGGAATGCCAGGCCAACGCCCACAGCCATAGCATCAAGGCTGGTCGCAATCGCGGTAGTGACTAATAACCAAAATCCATGGCGTTGCAACTTCGGTGCTTCTTCATCATCATTGCTACGTATCCCTTCATAGATCATTCTGATTCCGAGAAAGACCAACAAGATGAAGGCGACCCAATGGTTCCAGTCCAATACAATTTGGCTTGCCAACAAGCCCAGGCACCAGCCAATAAGAGGGGTGAGCGTTTCGATTACACCAAAAATGAGTCCGGTTCGTAGTGCTTCGGAAAATGTGGGTTTGTGGAGTGAGGCACCTTTCCCGATTGATGCTGCAAAAGCATCCATCGACATGCCAAAAGCGAGAATGATAGTAGCGGAGAGATTCATACAAACGCCTCAGTTGGGAATATCCATATACACGTCAGCCATCCCCAACTTAAATGATGGTTACATGCGTATGGTCTCGCCTACTCAGTGTTTGAGTCGTACATGCCACGTTTTTCTTGATTAAACAAGTCTTGCAATAACAAGTAACGAGTATGTTGACATGTACATTTTCGCAATAACGAAAATCGGCTACTCCCCAACGAGGGCGCAACCTTAACATATTTTTCAAAGATAAAACAATAATTGAAAGCTATTATTCTTGATGGTTAGTTGATAACGATTTTCATTTGCTTTTATAGGTAAAAAGAAGGTTAAAATAAGAGCATGCAAAGTGTGCGAAATAGCATTGGCTATATTTAATGTATTGTATGAAAAATAACAAAATATAGTTTATATGATTGGTGTAACTCACTGATTATTAACCATTAGTTTATATATTTTTTCCAGGTCATCAATGTTTTTCACTCGGATAAGCAAGCGTCTTTGTTCTAATTGCAAAACCAATACACCATCCTCGGATAAATTCATCTCTTTAATTCGTGAATATAAAATCCAGACATTGGCAAAGAAGAAGCCTTCGGTTTTAAACAGTAATTTAGGTTGGCGAATCCAGGAGATATAAATAGCGAGCAAAGCGAGAGCAGATAATAACCAGGTGGTTAGTGGGGTACCGTGCGTGGTGACGTTGTTGTAAATGAGGATGGCGACCAAACCGACAAAGATAGTGCTGTCGATACGATTGCGACGCAACAGGGTGATTTTGAGTAGGGTTTTGCCTTTGAGCTTGTCCATGATGAACTCATCATAAATCGCCCAGCCAAGCAACAGCACGATAAATACCAGTAGAACCACATCTGTTAACGTCATGACACCTCCCAAAATAAAAAACCGGGGGCAGTCCCCCGGTTGTATTCATACAGTCAATTACAGACCCAGCAGGCCGATAGCATAACCGGCGATACCGATAACGAAGAAGCCCATGATTATCCACAGCGCGTTGACTTTCTTACGCAGCAGCCACATACAAGCAAACGTTAACAGTAATGGCACAAGGCCCGGCATCAGTTGGTCAAGGATGGTTTGAACTGTGGTCACTTTAACCGCGCCAGTCTGGTCGGTTATCTTCGACACGACTAGCGGTATGTTAACGTGGGTCCACTTGTTAACCAGCGCCCCCATGACAAACAGGCCGAGGATTGACGCCCCCTCAGTCAATTTTTGCAGGAAGCCGCCGCCCATATCCTTAACGATATCAATACCTTTGCGGTAACCGTAAGCCACCCCGTAGTAACGGGTCAGCAAACGTACTGCGTTGAACAAGATGAAGAACAGCAATGGTCCGAGCAGGCTTCCGCTCATTGCAATACCGGCACCGAGCGCTGCAAATACTGGACGTACAGTACCCCAGAAAATGGGGTCGCCTACACCCGCCAACGGACCCATCAGGCCAACTTTGATACCGTTAATGGCACCATCATCAATTTCTGCGCCGTTTGCACGCTGCTCTTCCATCGCAAGCGTTACGCCCAACACTGGCGCGGCAACATATGGATGGGTGTTAAAGAATTCCAGGTGACGTTTAATCGCTTGTTTACGCGCATCGTTGTTCTCAGGATACAGGCGTTTAATGGCCGGAATCATGGAGAAGCAGAAGCCCAGCGCCTGCATACGTTCGAAGTTCCATGAACCCTGGAACAGGTTTGAACGCAGGAACACGCTACGAATATCACCTGGGGTGAGTTTTTTCTCGGTAGTCGTTGTTTTGGTGGTATCAACCATTTCGCTCACCTATTAATCTAATTCGTTATCGAGGTCGTTAGCACCGGCAGCAGGCGCTGGTGCACCGGCAGTGCGGTTGTATTTCGGGCTTAACTGGATGTACAAAATTGCCATCACAGCACCAATCACACCCAGCGCAACCAGGTTGAAGTCGGTGAAAGCCGCGGTAACGAAGCCCAGATAGAAGAATGGCATCAGGTAGCCTGCGCGCATCATGTTGATGACCATCGCATAACCTACTACCACAATCATGCCGCCGGCGATGTTCAGGCCGCTGGTCACCACTTCAGGAATGGCATTGAGCAGGTTCTGGACTTCGCTGGTACCGACGGAAACCGCGACGATAACAGCAGGGATTGCGATACGCATTGCTTGCAGGAACAGGGAGGAAACGTGAATCCAGGACAGCGCCGAGAGGTTGCCACTTTCGGCCGCCTTATCTGCTGCGTGCTGGAAGCCCACGGTGATGGTACGAACGATAATGGTCAGAACCTGGCCTGCTGCTGCCAGCGGGATAGCCAACGCGATACCAGAACCGATGCCCTGGTGTCCGGCGATAACCAATATGGTTGAGATAATCGACGCAAGGGCCGCATCGGGAGCAACCGCCGCACCGATGTTCATCCAACCCAGGGCAATCATTTCTAACGTACCACCGATAATAATACCGGTTTTCATGTCACCCAATACCAGACCAATTAAGGTACAGGCGACCAGCGGACGGTGGAACTGAAATTCATCGAGCACCGACTCCATACCGGCAATACAGGCTACGACGAACACCAGCACAATCTGAAGAGTGGTAATCTCCATTGTACTTCTCCTTAAACGTGTGACTTATGTGTGAAAACTGAGCAGAACGTAGAGTGAAGCCAATCAGCTGAGTAATTAACTTTTCACCTTCGCGATCAGGTCCATCATTTTCAATTTTTGATCGGTGGAAACTTTACGCGCCTCCAGCTCAATGCCGCGTGCGTTCAGTTTCTTAAAGGCTTCAATATCTGTTTCATCGACAGAAATCGCGTTATTCACCTGGGTTTTACCCTGGCGGAACGCCATACCACCGATGTTAACTGACTTAATATTCACACCACCTTCCACGACGCGTTCAACATCTGTTGGGTTAGTGAAAAGCAGCATCACACGGTCGCCTGCATATTTAGGGTTGTTGTAAACGCGGATCATTTTAGCGACATCAACCACGTGTGCAGTCACACCTGGAGGGGCAACTTGCGTCAACAAAGTTTTACGCACGGTATCGGCGGCCACTTCATCACTGACAACAATAATACGAGTTACGTTGGTTTCTTTGGTCCAGCGGGTAGCGACTTGTCCATGAATCAAACGGTCGTCAATACGGGTCAGACCAATATTCATGTAGTCATTTGGACCCATCGCTTTAACCGGTGTCACTGCTTTAGGGGCAGCGACTGGCGCAACGGGTGCGGATTGTTCAACAGGTTTTGCTTTCAGGGCCTTTACCCCTTCACGGCCTGTTTCTACAGCCAGTGCCACTAACTCATCAAAAGAAGGGTTATCGTCACGGGCCATCAAGGTTTCAACCAGCATCGGAATATTCACCCCGGCGACGACCTCGTAATGCTCTTTATCGACGACAATACGGCTTGCAGCATTGAATGGACTGCCACCCCAAGTATCGACGAGAAACAGCACACCTTTGTCGGTGTTCAGGTTTGCTAATTGAGCGTTGTATTTTTCGATTAAAGTTTCGGCGTTTTCACCGGGAACGAAATCTATCCAGCCAACATTTTCTTGTTCGCCTAATAGCATTTCTGCGGTTTTCAGCAATTGTTCTGCGGCCCAGCCATGCGTGCCTATAACAATAGCAATAGTCACTTGCTACCTCCTGTGTTGATCATAACCATACCCTTAAAATGGGTATTTTGTAGATTATCCGTTTCATAAGCGAATCGATTCAGATAACGGTATGAGTAAAGATGTGTAACTTGGGACGGATTAATTTTAGACAGTGAAAAAAATATTTTATGTGATGAAGATCCGTAATTTAGCTTTGATTGGAACATAATGATTCGCTGAGTGAATTATGGGCATGGTCAATGACAGTAAAATTGCAAAATCAGGTAAATCTTTGCAAAAGGGTATTTTGCTCTGATATTGTTTGCGTCTCGTTTAATAACTAAGGAGTAAAGGGCAGTAGCCCACCGTATGGACCGTCACCGACGTCTTTTCATTTTCAGGTTTGAATCTTCAGCCTTTCACATTGGCGTAGCACGCCCCGTTAATACCTTAATTCAACTTTCTGCGTCCGCGTTATGCGGGTTGCCGCTGAGTTATTCCCAAAACTGGAGCTTGTCATGGAACTCTTAATGGATCCCCAAATATGGGTGGGTTTACTGACGCTTATTGTTCTGGAAATTGTACTGGGTATTGATAACCTGGTCTTTATTGCGATACTCGCGGATAAACTTCCACCAAAACAGAGAGATAAAGCGAGACTTATTGGTTTATCCCTTGCGTTGGTGATGCGACTGGGTTTGTTGTCGTTAATCTCATGGATGGTGACACTCACCCAACCGCTGTTTAACGTCGCTGATATGATGTTCTCCGGGCGTGATCTCATCATGCTATTCGGGGGCTTGTTCTTGCTGTTTAAAGCGACTACGGAACTGCATGAAAGGTTGGAGAATCGCAACCATGATGATGGACATGGGAAAGGTTACGCCAGTTTCTGGGTCGTGGTGCTGCAGATTGTCGTGCTGGACGCCGTGTTCTCACTCGATGCGGTAATCACCGCGGTGGGGATGGTTAATCACTTGCCAGTGATGATGGCGGCGGTCGTGATTGCAATGGGTGTGATGCTGTTGGCGTCAAAACCGTTAACGAATTTTGTTAACCAACATCCCACGGTCGTGGTGCTGTGCCTGAGTTTCTTGTTGATGATTGGTCTGAGTTTGGTTGCTGAAGGCTTCGGTTTCCATATTCCTAAGGGCTATTTGTATGCCGCAATTGGCTTCTCGATAATCATCGAATTCTTTAATCAGATTGCGCGTCGCAATTTTATCCGTCATCAGTCAAATGTGCCGTTACGTGCCCGTACTGCTGACGCGATTTTGCGCCTGATGAATGGCAAGCGCCAACAGCGTACGTCAAATGAAGACAATAAAACGATTACCCCAATTGAAGCGGAATCCTTTGCTGAAGAAGAGCGTTACATGATCAACGGTGTTTTGACGCTGGCTTCGCGCTCGTTGCGCAGCATCATGACGCCTCGCGGTGAGATTTCGTGGGTTGATGCCGATAAAACGAAGGCTGAAATCCGCGAGCAACTGCTGGAATCGCCGCATAGTTTGTTCCCGATTTGTCGCGGCGAGTTGGATGAAATCATTGGTATCGTGCGGGCGAAAGAGTTGCTGGTGGCGCTGGAAAACGGTGGTGATGTGGCGGCAATCGCCGCGCAGTATCCTGCGATCGTCGTTCCCGAAACGCTGGATCCGATCAACTTGCTGGGCGTATTGCGTCGGGCTCGCGGTAGCTTCGTTATCGTGAACAACGAGTTTGGTGTCGTTCAAGGATTGGTCACGCCGCTGGATGTGTTGGAAGCCATTGCGGGTGAATTCCCGGATGCAGATGAGACACCAGAAATTGTGCGTGATGGTGACGGCTGGTTGGTGAAAGGTTCCACCGACCTGCATGCGATTCAGCAGCATCTGGATATCAACACACTGGTCAACGACGACGAAGATATCGCCTCGATTGCCGGTTTAGTTATCTCCGTGAACGGTCACATCCCGAAAGCAGGCGATATTATTGACGTTGCTCCGCTTCGCATCCAGATTGTTGAAGCGAACGATTACCGCGTGGAGTTAGTTCGTGTGTTGAAAGAACGCTCCGAACATGAGTATGAGGAAGAGTAATCAGCGCAGCGGAATGACTGAAACTGGCTGACCTCTATGGCGCGGGGGGCGTGTGTTCCCCCTTAGCCAGCGAGGGAAATCGCTTAGTGGCATTGGCCTCGCATATAAATAACCTTGCAAGACATTCACGCCGTGGCTGCGCAAATACTCTGCCTGCTGCGGCGTTTCCACTCCCTCGGCAACCAAGTCGATTCGCAGTCGCTGTGCGAGAGAGATAATAATATCTGTTACCGTCGAGTTCACCGCATCAGTTCCGATAGCTGCAGTAAACGACTTATCAATCTTCAGCACATTCGGATTCAGTAATTCCAGATAGGATAATGAGCTCTGGCCAGTGCCAAAATCATCTATCGCTAAATCCACTCCCATACGGTGCAAGTCGCGTACCACTCGATGGTCGACATCTGGCAACGCATCTCGTTCTGTTAATTCCAACGTCAATTTTTGAAGCGGGTGAGCAGGGAACCAGTAGCGGCGCAAATCGGCAATAATTTCCCCTTCATGGAAATGGCTAGCTGCCACGTTGAGCCCGATGTGGAATTGACGCGATTTTGGGAATATATCAAGGTGACGAACCGTTTCATCCAGCACATAGCGGGTCAACGGCGCAATCAGGTTTTGCTGTTCAGCAAGGGGGATAAATATATCGGGTGGGATCCAGCCCTGGCGCGGGTTATTCCAACGTAACAGCAACTCCACACCCACACACTGAAGACTACGGGCATTCACCAGCGGCTGACAGAACACTTCGAATTCACGCGAGGCCAACCCAATGTTAATTTCCCACGAAAAACTCATGCGGTTGGCGGTCGCAAGCCAGGTGATATAACCAATCAGCATACTGAGAATTAACGCCAGCGGTAGTTGAGTCGGCAAAGTGTGTAATGCCAACGCTTCTGGTGATGGTCCGATGGTGGTGACAGAAAACGCGAAGCGTTCAGAGGCCATTTCATGGCTGACTTGCTCGTCCTCAACGGTAATTCTCTGCAAGAGGCCTTTACCGTATTCCAGGTGTGAACCTGCAACATTGAGTACTGCCCGTGAAACCCATGGACGTTCAGGCTGAAGGATTAATCCTGTCAGCAATTCAATATTAATGACTTGCACGACCCCATCGTGACTGCTGTTTGCCGACGGGGTCCAGGACAGTAAAATCGGAGTCCCTTTCAGTAATGAGCGATCTATTGAGAGAAACAGCAGATTATGGGTAGATGGTAAGCGTGGTTGCAGCAAATTTACAGGTACGAGACGGCTACCAAAAATACTAGAGCAATAAAGAATATCATCTTTAATTAGCCCGATTGAGCGCACGGTTTGTAAGCGTGCCGCATGTTCGCGTATCTTAAGTTGAGCAGCCTCACAAGACATACCAACCAGAGGAATGATCTCTTTATTGGCTTCTTTAAGCGGAATTAGAATATTTTCCAGAGCGCTGATAATGCCTTGATTAAACGTCAGCAGATGCTGCTCATTCACTTTTCGCTCAGAGACATAGCGTGCGCTAAGGGTCAACAGCAGTGCCAGAACAGCTAGCCCGATACAGACAATTAAACGCCTGCGGCGATACCCTCGTAGAATACGTTGAGTTGTCTGCATCCGTGATCACCTTGTTTAGAACCGCGACCGAAATCGGCATGCAGAACATTCAAAGTGTAGTGGTGGATTGGAAACATGATGGGAAAATCATACTTTTAGATTATAGCTCGTGAGCTTTTCACACAAGCGTTGCACCCACAACGGCTGTCACTCTGGTACTGCCATCGCGCGATCATTTTTGTTAGCGATGCGACAATAGTGTCAGAATTAGCCAAGGTCGATTGGCCCTCAAATCAGAGGGCCAGAAGCGATTAGTCACACTGCACTTTAATGGCCAGGCCGCCGCGGGACGTTTCGCGGTACTTCGCATTCATGTCCTTGCCCGTTTCATACATCGTCTCAATGACTTTATCGAGTGAAACACGCGGTTCGCTGGTGCGGCGCATTGCCATACGGGTGGCATTGATCGCTTTCACGGAAGCAATAGCGTTACGTTCGATACATGGCACTTGAACCTGGCCCGCTACAGGATCGCAAGTCAAACCAAGGTTGTGCTCCATACCAATTTCCGCTGCAACACAGACTTGCTCTGGGCTGGCCCCCAGGATTTCAGCAAGGCCAGCAGCAGCCATGGAGCACGCAACACCGACTTCCCCCTGGCAACCGACTTCTGCGCCAGAAATAGAAGCATTCATCTTATACAGCGCACCAATGGCACCAGAGGAAAGGAAGTAGCGGATGTAAGTCTCTGGGCTAACCGATTCGATAAAGTGGTCATAGTATGCCAGCACCGCCGGTACAATACCGCAGGCACCGTTGGTTGGTGCCGTAACAACTCGTCCACCCGCGGCGTTTTCTTCGTTAACCGCCAATGCAAACATATTCACCCAGTCGATAACGTTCATGGGGTCATTGGAGAGTTTATCGCTGGACACCAGCATACGACGCAACGCTGAAGCACGACGCGGTACACGCAAC
>DATERH010000370.1:0-3770 GCA_035271785.1 Buttiauxella sp. | reverse complement strand
AAGTGCCTGAGCACCCGCACGTAACGTAGCTTCATCTTTAGCAAATGACAAACGAATCAACTTGTTGTCTGTCCCATCGGTATAAAACGCGGAGAGCGGAATTGTCGCCACACCATATTGAGTAATTAAACGTTTAACCATTTCACTGTCGGATTCATCGCTGAAATGATCAAACTTTGCCAACAGGAAGAACGAACCCGCACTTGGCAGCAGCTTGAATGGCGACTCCGCCAATAATGCCTGCATTAAATCACGCTTACGTTGATAAAACGCCGCCAGCGACAAATAGGTATCTGGGTTTGCCATATAGTCAGCAAAGGCATACTGCATTGGCGTATCCGCTGAGAACATCAGGAACTGATGCACTTTGCAGATTTCATTCATTAATTCCACCGGAGCCAGGCAGTAACCCACGCGCCAGCCGGTAACGTGGAACGTTTTGCCGAATGACGAAACAATCACGCTGCGCTCGGCCAGTGCCGGATGCGTCGCCATGCCGTGATGGCGCTCGCCATCAAAGACGATGTGTTCATAGACTTCATCGGAAAGAATAATAATGTCGGTATTGCGCGTTAGCTCGGCCAACATATCCAAATCTTGCGCGCTGAATACCTGCCCGCTCGGATTATGCGGCGTGTTAATGATGATCATGCGCGTACGTGGCGTAATCGCTGCACGCACTTCGTCCCAGTTAACGGTGAAATCTGGCAGCGCCAGCTTCAAAGCCACAGGTGTTGCACCTTGCAGGCGCACAATCGGGGCGTAGCTATCAAATGAAGGTTCGAAGTAAATCACTTCGTCACCTGGATGCACTAATCCGCTGATAGCCGAATAAAGCCCTTCACTGGCGCTGGCGGTCACTAAAATTTCATCGTCAACGTCATATTGTGAGCCGTAAAGCATCGCCACTTTTTCGGCGATCAACGTTTTTAATGGCCTGTAACCGGTCATCGATGCGTACTGGTTATGGTTTTCCTGCATCGCTTTGGTGACACCGGCGATTAATTTCGGGTCTGGCGAAAAGTTTGGCGCGCCCTGCGAAAGGTTGATGGCGTTATGTTGCGCCGAGAGTTGGCCGATAACGGTGAAGATGGTGGTTCCAACATCCGGTAATTTTGAACGAAATTGCACCGGGGTTTGCATAGTCATGGCCGCTCCTGTGAATGCGCGATTTGCATAACTATTCAATCTGTAACAGGTTGCTACCACAACCGAATTGTTGTCATAATAGCCATGCAAAAAAATCATGGCTTAACGGAGATCAATCACACATGCGGCGCAATTTTCCCCTGAATACGGTTGATGCTTTCCTGGTGACGGCGAAACATTTGAATCTGACCCACGCCGCAAAAGAGCTCTGTCTGACACAAGGTGCGGTGAGCCGCAAAATCTCTACCCTTGAGGAGTGGCTCGGCTATTCACTGTTTGACCGCCATGCCCGTGGATTGCATTTAACCCCTCAGGGCAACGCCTTGGTGCCAGAAATGCAGCACGCCTTTGAGCATTTGCTGAGTGTGGCCAATAACGCCTGCCATAAATCCAGTGTCATTCGCCTTAAAGCACCAACCTGCGCCATGCGCTGGCTGGTGCCTAAGCTTATGCAACTCGAGAGTGTTGCCCCCGACATTCAGGTGGCGTTAACCACCACCGTTGAGCACGGCGTCAATTTCAAAAACGAGTCATACGATGCTGCGATTATTTTCGGCCAGGCAGACAACACAGGGACTTTGCTGTTTGAAGAACAACTCACCCCGGTAATAAGCCAACATTTGCTGCCTGAGGAGCCGCTCACCGCCGAGAATTTGAGCCGTTATACCTTTCTGCATCCAACACGCGATCGTACCGACTGGTCACTGTGGCTGGCGCAAAATACCGACATCGCGCCAGTGATGAATAAAAATCAACACTTCGACACCATGGACTTAGCCATCAGCGCAGCGATTCAAGGATTTGGCATTGCGATTGCTGATGCCACACTCGTGGCCGAAGATTTGCGGCGTGGCCGATTGGTGCAGCCGTTTGCAAGCAGTGTCAAAACCGGGGCATGTTACCGCTTGTCTCTGCGTCCTGGCAGTGAAAACAGCAATCAACTCGAGGCATTTAAAAACAGTTTGCTGACGTTAAGTCAGTCGTTATTGTCGGATGTGAAGTAAACCTCATTTTTGCTACCGCTGTAGCATATTCCCTACCCCAGCGTTGCGCTGAATATATTCATCAGCATGATGTCGCTAGAGCCCTCCTGATGAGCGTAACGATGATTGCTGTTGCTTTAGTTGATGACCATGTTGTAGTGCGATCCGGTTTTGCGCAGTTGCTGAGCCTTGAAAGCGATATTGAGATTGTCGGGCAGTACAGTTCTGCCGCCGAAGCCTTTCCCGCGCTGATAAAAAATCAGCCCGATGTCGCGGTACTTGACGTCGCCATGCCTGACGAAAATGGTTTGAGTTTGCTGAAACGCCTGCGCCAGCAGCGTCCCGGTTTTCGCGCCATCATTCTGAGCATTTACGACACCACCGCGTTTGTGCAAAGCGCACTGGATGCAGGTGCCAGCGGTTATCTCACCAAACGTTGTGGCCCTGAAGAACTGGTGCAGGCGGTGCGCACCATCGGCATGGGCGGCCACTACTTGTGTGCCGATGCGCTGCGGGCATTGCGTCATGCCGTACAACCGGCCAAAGTTTTGGAAGTCCTCACACCACGCGAGCATGAAGTTTTCGATTTACTGATTAAAGGCGAAAGCGTGAAGCACATTGCCGAACAGCTTAGTCTCAGCCACAAAACAGTGCATGTGCATCGCGCCAATATCCTCGGCAAATTGCAGTGTGAAAGCACCATCGAACTGGTGCATTTTGCCCTCGAACACCAACTGTTAGCCGGGCACTAAATGTCTCGGTCGTGGCGTCAACTGCTGCTATCGCTGTTTATTATTTTTGCCTGGGGGCTGACCTGGTTTGCGCTGTGGACGATCAGTTTTTACCTCACCGACAACGGCCAGCAAGCTACTTTACTATTACCCCAAGGCGTCCATCTGGCGTTGCTTATCTTACTACACCGCCGTTACTGGCCTGCGCTGTTTATCCCGGTGCTGGGGCTGCTCGCCTGGCTTTGGCAGCAGCAGCTTATGACCGATCCGGTTATGCTCCTTTCCCCTTTCCTCAGCGCGATTCCCGCTCTCGTTGTGCAATTTTACTGGCACCGTTACACGCTTTACTGGCAGCGGCTTTCCCTGTTGATGGCGGCGATTACCAGCGATGCGTTACTGCACACGCTGGTACTCACGCCGTTTCTCGCCAGCACCGCCTCGCAAACTTTATTAGCCGCGTTTACCGGTGGCGTAGTGCTGACCCCGTTCGTCTATTTGATTTATGAATACTTGCGCCAGCAACATCTCGAAAGCTTGCTGGCGCAGGAGACGCCTAACCCACCACTGCGCACTTCTGTGCTTATCTGGTGCAGTTTGTTTTTCATCATTGGGGTCGGCGCACAAATGGTGGTGTCGCCTGAAATCGAGCGGCTTTTGCTGATCGTGGTATTTCTGCCAAACGTGGTGATGGCTTACAAATTTGGCTGGCAAGGCGGGGTTCTGGCGGCGCTATTGGGTAGCATGATGATTACCATCGCCCGCCAATTTGGTAGCGGATTTAATGGGCTGATGGAAATGGAACTGTTTCTCTCAACCCAGGCGCTGCTGGGTATTGGACTTGGGATTGCGATAAGCCGCCAACAGCATCTGGCTAACAATCTGCACCGCTATCGCCAACGGCTGGAAG
>DATERH010000369.1:0-11996 GCA_035271785.1 Buttiauxella sp. | reverse complement strand
TGAAACTGATCTCCTTTGCCAATATCAATACGGTGAATGGTGTAGTCCAGACCTGCCTCTTCCAGAAACAGCGTGATTTTGTGGCCGTTTGGTGTGGGTGCGTAGTAAAGGTCGATCATCTCATTGCCATCCTGATATCAGTTTTTTTCATAAACCTATGCAGTATAGACTTTTTGATAAATTTGCTGAGCAGATGAGTTTTGCTCAAGTGACAACCGCCATTTTCCGCTATATGTTCAATATCCTGGATGCTTGAATCATGGGGATATTATGAGCCAGCCGACAATAACACTTTGGTCCGATAGCAACTACTTTAGCCCTTACGTGATGTCTGTTTATGTTGCTCTGAAAGAGAAGGGCCTTAATTTTACGTTGCAAACTATAGACCTGAATGCCGGGCAAAATCAGCAGCCGGGCTGGAAAGGATATGACCTCACGCGTCGAGTTCCGGTCATTGCAGTCGATGACTTTTTGTTAAGCGAATCCTCCGCTATCACTGAATATCTCGAAGAGCGTTTTGCCCCGCCGACGTGGGAACGAATCTACCCACATGACTTAGAAAAACGAGCCCGGGCCAGACAAATTCAGGCATGGATCCGCAGTGATTTGATGCCAATTCGCGAAGAGCGTTCAACCGACGTGGTTTTTGCAGGGGCAAAGAAGCCACCGCTGACAGAAAGCGGGCAGGCTACTGCACAAAAGCTTCTGGATACCGTCGAAGGTTTGTTGCCAATCGGCCAGCAAAATTTGTTTGGTGAATGGTCTATCGCAGACACGGACCTGGCATTGATGCTAAATCGTTTGATCCTCAACGGTGATGAGGTCCCTGATCGCTTACAAGAATATGCAGATTTCCAATGGCAGCGGGCTTCAGTTCAACGTTTTCTGGCACTTTCGGCAAAGCATTCTGGCTGATTCGTCCCATAATTCATTATGATGAATTCGCTTATCATTAACAGGGATATGGTTTTATGAAGCTGATGTTTGCCGCGGATATTCATGGTTCGCTACCCGCTACAGAGCAGGTGCTGGCGCACTTTGAACGTAGTGGCGCTAAATGGCTGATATTATTGGGGGATGTGTTGAATCACGGGCCGCGTAATGCGTTACCGGCGGGCTATAACCCCGGAGCGGTTGCAGAGCGATTTAACAGCATTGCAGATAAAATTATTGCGGTACGCGGGAACTGTGACAGCGAAGTTGATCAGATGCTGCTACATTTTCCGATTACAGCACCCTGGCAACAGATTTTAATGGCTGACCAGCGTTTATTTGTCACTCATGGCCATTTGTTTAATCCTGACAAACTGCCTCCGCTGGCAGAAAATGACGTGCTGGTTTTTGGCCATACTCATCTGCCATTGGCTGAAAAACAAAACACGGTTTATCTGTTCAATCCTGGTTCGGTAAGTATCCCAAAAGGTGGGTTCGAACCGAGCTATGGCATGTTAAACGATGGTGTTCTGAGCGTTCATGCATTGAATAACGATGGGGTTATTGCACAGCTTGAGATTACCCCGTAACTTACCATAAAAATTAGACCCGTTAGCATCCGAGTTGCAGCCAACACCCCTGCTGCTTGAAGGATGGCGGTATAACCGTTACGCGCCAAAGAGCGCCCTGAATAAGGTTTCCCTGATGGTGGAACAGAGTCATTTTGGTGGCACGGAATGGGTAGACATTGTCAGTGAAGACAATGAAGTGATCGCGCAAGCAAGCCGTGAGCAAATGCGCGCACAGCGTTTACGTCATCGTGCGACTTATATTGTTGTTCATGACGGTATGGGTAAGATTTTGGTGCAACGTCGCACTGAAATTAAAGATTTTATGCCTGGTATGTTAGATGCCACCGCGGGTGGCGTGGTTCAGGCTGATGAGCAATTGCTGGATTCTGCACGCCGCGAGGCTGAAGAAGAACTGGGGATTGCGGGTGTACCTTTTGCTGAACACGGTCAGTTCTATTTTGAAGATACCAACTGCCGAGTGTGGGGAAGCCTGTTTAGCTGCGTTTCTCATGGCCCGTTTGCTTTGCAGGAAGAAGAAGTCAGCGAAGTTTGTTGGATGTCTCCAGAAGAAATTACCGCTCGCTGTGACGACTTCACACCAGATTCGTTAAAAGCACTGGCACTGTGGATGACCCGCAACGCTAAAAATGAATCCCAGCACACTGCTGCTGCGGAGTAATTCATTCTGTTTTCGCGGTCCCGTCGTTATTTCCGGGTCACGCTAATAAAAAAGGCCGCATATCAATGCGGCCTTTTGCTTCTCAGAAAAACTTAATCTTGTTGAGAAGACTGAATCGCAGTCAGAGCGATGGTGTAAACGATATCGTCTACCAGTGCACCACGAGACAAGTCGTTAACGGGTTTACGCATACCTTGCAGCATTGGCCCGATGGAGATCAGGTCAGCTGAACGCTGTACCGCTTTATAAGTGGTGTTACCGGTGTTCAGGTCTGGGAAGATGAACACGGTAGCGCGACCCGCAACTGGTGAGTTTGGTGCTTTGGACTTGGCAACGTCAGCCATAACCGCGGCGTCATACTGCAACGGACCATCGATAACCAGGTCAGGACGTTTTTCCTGAGCGATACGAGTGGCTTCACGCACTTTCTCAACATCACTACCTGCACCAGAAGTACCGGTGGAGTAGGACAGCATCGCAACGCGTGGGTCGATACCGAATGCAGCAGCGGAATCCGCAGACTGAATAGCGATTTCTGCCAGTTGCTCAGCAGTTGGATCTGGGTTGATCGCGCAGTCACCGTAAACATAAACCTGTTCTGGCAGCAGCATGAAGAACACAGAAGAAACCAAAGAGCTACCTGGTGCAGTTTTGATAAGCTGCAACGGAGGACGAATGGTGTTTGCGGTGGTATGAACCGCACCGGAAACCAAGCCGTCAACTTCGTCTTGCTCAAGCATCAAAGTGCCCAGCATAACGTTGTCTTCCAGTTGCTCGCGAGCAACTGCTTCGGTCATGCCTTTGCTCTTACGCAGCTCAACCAGGCGAGCAACGTAGCTTTCGCGAACCACTTCTGGATCAACGATTTCGATGCCTGCACTCAGTTCAACGCCTTGCGCGGCTGCAACACGGGTGATTTCATCCGGGTTACCTAACAGTACGCAAGTTGCGATACCACGTTCAGCACAAATCGCGGCTGCTTTAACAGTACGCGGTTCGTCGCCTTCTGGCAGCACAACACGTTTACCGGCTTTACGAGCCAGTTCGGTGAGCTGATAGCGGAACGCTGGAGGAGACAGACGACGGCTGCGCTCAGAGGTCGCAGTCAGAGATTCGATCCAGTCTGCATCAATGTGGCTTGCCACATATTCCTGCACTTTTTCGATACGCTGATGGTCGTCAGTTGGGACTTCCAGGTTGAAGCTTTGCAGGCTCAGAGAAGTCTGCCAGGTGTTGGTATCAACCATGAACAGCGGCAGGCCAGTGGCGAATGCTCGCTCACACAGTTTGGTAACACGTGGGTCCATTTCGTAACCACCGGTCAGCAGAACGGCACCGATGTCGACACCGTTCATTGCGGCCAGGCACGCTGCAACCAGCACGTCTGGACGGTCTGCGGAAGTCACCAGTAGAGAACCTGGGCGGAAGTGTTCCAGCATGTGCGGAATGCTGCGCGCACAGAAAGTTACAGACTTCACACGACGAGTTTTGATGTCGCCTTCGTTGATGATGGTTGCGTTCAAGTGACGCGCCATATCAATTGCGCGAGTTGCGATCAGGTCGAAACTCCACGGCACACAACCCAGAACTGGCAGCGGGCTGTCAGCAAACAATTGTTTAGGATCGATGTTGGCGATGCTCGCTTTATTGGAGTCATCGAAAATCTCGGACAGGTCAGGGCGAGTACGGCCTTGTTCATCTACTGGGGCATTCAGTTTGTTAATGATAACGCCAGTGATGTTGGTATTTTTGCTGCCACCGAAGCTGCTACGAGCCAGTTCGATACGCTCTTTCATCTGCTCTGGAGAGTTGTTACCCAAAGACATAACGAAGACGATTTCAGCGTTCAGCGTTTTAGCAATTTCGTAGTTCAGAGACTGCGCAAACTGATGCTTGCGAGTAGGAACCAGACCTTCAACCAGTACCACTTCAGCGTCTTTGCTGCTGGCATGGTAGTTAGCGATGATTTCTTCCATCAGCGCATCTTGTTGGTTGCTGGATAGCAGCGTCTCAACGTGGTGCATGTGCAGCGGTTCAGCAGTCGGGATGCTGGAGTTCGCACGAACAATACTGGTGGTTTGATCTGGAGTATCGTCACCGGTACGCGGTTGGGCGATAGGTTTGAAAACGCTAAGGCGAACGCCTTTTTGTTCCATAGCACGGATAACACCCAGGCTGACGCTAGTCAGGCCGACGCTAGTTCCGGTAGGGATCAGCATAATAGTACGGGACACGGTATAACCTCTTTGTATATACCCATCATACTTCAAGCCGCAGGGGTGTTGCTGCACTCACTCACCCCAGTCACTTACTCCAGTAAGCTTCTGGAGATTCACTCCTTTGCCGCCTACCTGCAAACTCGAATTATTTAGGGTATAGCCTTTACAGGACTCAGAAAACAACACCGCCAGCGAAGGCTGGCGGTAAGGAGAATCAAGCGGTCAGGCGAGATGCATCCTGAGCAATAACCAGTTCTTCGTTGGTCGGAATGACCACCGCAGGACGGGTACCCTCTTTGTTGATGAAGCCTGACTTGCCGAAACGAGCAGCCAGGTTGCGTTCGTGGTCAATTTCAAAGCCCAGAACGCCCAGCTTGCCCAGAGTCAGTTCACGTACCATTGCTGCGTTCTCACCGATACCACCAGTGAACACAACTGCATCCAGACGACCATCCATCAGCGCAGTGTAAGAACCGATATATTTCGCCAGGCGGTGGCAGAAGACGTCCATGGCACGTTTAGCGTCTGCTTTAGTCAGATAGTTGTCTTCAACATAACGACAGTCGCTGGTCACTTCGGTCAGACCCAACAGGCCAGATTCTTTGGTCAGCATTTTGTTGATGTCATCAATGCTCATGCCCAGGGAATCGTGCAGGTGGAAGATAATCGCAGGGTCGATGTCACCAGAACGAGTACCCATTACCAGGCCTTCCAGAGGAGTCAGACCCATAGAGGTGTCAACACACAGGCCGTTACGGATAGCAGAAACAGAACCACCGTTGCCCAGGTGGCAAGTGATGATGTTCACTTCTTCCACCGGCTTGTTCAGCATTTTCGCGGCTTCTTGAGTCACATAGAAGTGGCTAGTGCCGTGTGCGCCGTAGCGACGAACGCCGTGCTCTTTGTACAGTTTGTACGGCAGAGCATAGAGATAGGATTCTTCTGGCATGGTCTGATGGAATGCAGTGTCAAACACAGCAACGTTTTTATCAGCCAATTTAGGGAAGGATTTCAGTGCTTCCGCGATACCAATCAGGTGCGCTGGGTTATGCAGCGGTGCAAAAGAAGAAGAATCTTTGATACCCTGAATCACGGTTTCGTCGATAATGACGGAGCTGGTGTACTTCTCGCCGCCATGAACAATACGGTGGCCGATAGCGGTCAGTTGCTCGGACAATTCAGGTTTTTGTGCCAGAATGGTATTAACCATAAAGTTAAGAGCTTCGCTGTGAGCGGCGCCTGCACCCAAAGCCGCTTCTTGTTTACCGCCATCCATTTTCCACTTGATACGTGCTTCAGGAAGATGGAAACACTCGGCTAAACCAGAGAGGTACTCGTCACCGTTAACAGCATCGATAATTGCGAATTTCAGTGATGAGCTACCGCAGTTCAGAACCAGTACTAGCTTACTCGACATGGAAGTACCTACTTTTATACGTGGCTAAAAAAACGTCAGTTAGTCTCTCAGCGTAGCGCATGATGAGCCTGACATTTATGATTAACGTCATGCCAGACGTGTTTTTTTGGCATGGCGAATAAATACTCTAGAGTTTACGCCATATTGCGCGATTTTTGTGCAATGGCGAACAGAGCAAAAATTTGACAACCTGCGGTTTCCCTTCAACGGCCATCAAGGCCGGCACAGGATACCTGATTGCTATGGTTAAAGACAAAAGATTTTGAACCATGTAATTTAGAGTTGTTAAATTGCACAAAAATTTTATTTTTTATATGTGAAGTTGAGGTAAAGCCATGTCGACACCCCAAAATAGCCACGCAAGCTGGTTCAGTATGTTCAGCCGTGGGCAACACTATTCAAAGACCTGGCCTGTTGATAAACGCCTCGCGCCTATCTTTGTAGAAAATCGTGTGATCCGCGCCACGCGTTTTGCCATTCGCTTTATGCCTCCCCTCGCTGTGTTCACGCTGACCTGGCAGATTGCCCTTGGCGGCCAACTTGGCCCCGCCGTTGCCACCGCTTTATTCGCCTGTAGTCTGCCGATGCAGGGTTTATGGTGGTTAGGTAAGCGTTCCGTGACGCCACTTCCACCAACCATTTTGAGCTGGTTCTACGAAGTACGAGGCAAATTGCAGGAAGCAGGGCAGGCGTTAGCGCCTATTGAAGGCAAGCCAGACTACCAGGCACTGGCAGAAGTTCTGAAACGTGCGTTCAAGCAGCTGGATAAAACTTTTCTGGATGATTTGTAAAATCCCTGCCGTTACGCATATAAAGAAGGATATTTTTCGCAGGATTTATCCTGCGCAACAGGAGCTAAGAAATGGAAATGACGAATGCCCAGCGTCTGATTTTATCTAATCAGTACAAAATGATGACCATGCTCGATCCGGACAACGCCGAGCGTTATCGTCGCCTGCAAACGATTATTGAGCGCGGCTACGGCCTGCAAATGCGCGAACTTGATCGTGAGTTCGGTGAGCTGACGGAAGAAACCTGCCGCATTGTTATCGACATTATGGAGATGTATCACGCGCTGCATGTCTCCTGGACCAATTTGAAAGACAATCAAGAAATCGACGAACGTCGTGTGACTTTCCTTGGCTTTGATGCGGCTACCGAAGCTCGTTTCCTGGGCTATGTTCGCTTTATGGTAAACATCGAAGGTCGTTATGCGCATTTTGATGCGGGTACTCATGGCTTCAATGCGCAGACCCCAATGTGGGAAAAATATCAGCGCATGTTGAAAGTCTGGCTGTCTTGTCCACGTCAGTACCATTTAAGTGTGAACGAGATCGCGCAAATTATTAATGCCTGAGGGGAGATGTGCCGTGAAGTGCAAAGGTTTCTTGTTTGATTTGGATGGGACGCTGGTTGATTCTCTACCAGCAGTCGAGCGAGCCTGGATAAACTGGGCAACACGATTCGATATTTCGCCACAGGAAGTTTTAGGCTTCATTCACGGTAAACAGGCGATCACTTCTTTACGTCACTTTATGGCGGGTGCGTCTGAAGAAGAGATCCAGCAGGAGTTTTTACGTCTCGAAAAAATCGAGTCTGAAGATACCGACGGGATTGTAGCGTTGCCTGGTGCTGTTGAACTGCTAACTCATTTGAACGAAGCGGGAATTCCGTGGGCTATCGTTACTTCGGGTTCTTTTCCGGTAGCGTCTGCTCGCCGTGTGGCGGGTGGTTTACCGAAGCCTGAAGTTCTGGTTACCGCTGAACGCGTTGCTCGCGGGAAACCAGAGCCTGATGCCTACTTGCTCGGTGCGCAGCTGCTCGGTTTAGAGCCTGAAGAGTGCGTGGTGGTGGAAGATGCCCCAGCAGGCGTGTTGTCAGGTTTGGCGGCGGGCTGCCATGTGATTGCAGTCAATGCCCCAGCGGATACGCCGCGCCTTGAACATGTCGAATATGCTTTGCATTCACTGACTGAGCTTCTGGTGCAAAAATTGCCAGATGACACTGTCGAGGTGTTGAGAAAACACTAAACACATGATTTAACCCCGCGATAGCGGGGTTTTTTTATGGCAAAATTTCCCCCTTACTCAGTCATACCCTAATTAACTGGAGTCACTGCAAGGCAGCAAGGGAACTTATCCCACTCAGCTTACTTGAGTAAGTGATGTGGGTAATTGAGTGCAGCTAACGCGGCTGTGGCTTCAGGTAGACGGGTAAACAAAGGAATTGTTTTGAACTCAGAACTGATGTGGGTTTTATCAATGCTGGCAATTGCAGTGGTACTTTTTGCCACTGGAAAAGTGCGTATGGATGCGGTCGCATTGCTAGTCATTATTGCCTTTGTCCTCAGCGGCACACTCACACTTAACGAAGCCTTCTCTGGCTTTAGCGACCCCAACGTCATTCTGATTGCTGCACTATTTATTATTGGTGATGGTCTGGTGCGCACCGGTGTTGCCTCCAAAATGGGCTCCTGGTTGGTGGACATGGCGGGCAGCAGCGAAACCAAAATGCTGGTTTTACTGATGCTCACCGTTGCAGGGCTGGGCGCGTTTATGAGCTCGACAGGTGTGGTGGCCATCTTTATCCCCGTAGTGCTCAGCGTTTCGATGCGCATGAAAACGTCGCCATCACGCTTAATGATGCCTTTAAGTTTTGCAGGCCTGATAAGCGGCATGATGACGCTGGTCGCAACGCCGCCAAACCTGGTGGTAAACAGCGAACTATTACGTGAAGGTTTGCAGGGCTTCCAGTTCTTTAGCGTCACACCTATTGGACTGGTTATTTTGCTGTTGGGCATTGGTTACATGCTCATCGCACGTTTTGCATTAAGCGGGCATAACAAAGACGACGGGAAAAAAGACTGGCGACGTCGTACTTTTCGCGATTTGATCAAAGATTATCGTTTGACGGGGCGAGCGCGGCGTCTGGCTATTCGCCCCGGTTCGCCAATGGTGGGTCGACGTCTGGATGATTTAAAATTGCGTGAGCGTTATGGTGCGTACGTCATTGGTCTTGAGCGCTGGCGTAAATTCCGTAGGGTTATTGTCAATGTCACGGCGACGACAGAATTTCGCGCACGTGATGTCTTGTTGATTGATATGTCTGCCTCCGAAGTCGATTTGCGTGAGTTTTGTCACGAGCAGATGCTTGAACCGATGGTCCTGCGCGGTGAGTATTTCTCGGACCAGGCGCTGGACGTTGGCATGGCTGAAGTTTCATTGATCCCTGATTCAGAATTGCTTGGCCAAACGATTCGTGAAATCGGTTTTCGTACACGCTATGGCCTGAATGTCGTGGGGTTACGCCGCAATGGCGAAGTGATGGATGGGTTGCTGGTGGACGAGTCCTTGCAACTGGGTGATATTTTGCTGGTCGTGGGTGACTGGAAGCTTATCAGCCAATTACAGCAGAAAGGCCGCGATTTCCTGGTACTCAACTTACCGGTGGAAGAGGGCGAGGCATCACCTGCGCACAGTCAGGCACCCCATGCTATTTTCTGTCTGGCGCTGATGGTTGCGCTCATGTTGACTGACGAAATTCCGAATACGATTGCTGCGATTATCGCCTGTCTACTGATGGGTAAATTCCGCTGCATTGATATGGAAAGTGCTTATAAAGCGGTGCATTGGCCAAGCATTATCTTGATTGTCGGGATGATGCCTTTTGCGCATGCTTTGCAAAAAACCGGTGGTGTGGATTTGATAGTGAATGGGCTGATGCGGATGGGCGGTGGTTACGGCCCATATCTGATGCTGATTTGCCTGTTCGTCATGTGTGCTGCAATTGGTCTGTTTATCTCTAACACGGCGACAGCTGTGCTGATGGCACCAATTGCGTTGGCTGCGGCAAAAACTATGGGTGTCTCACCTTATCCATTCGCCATGATTGTCGCGCTTGCCGCGTCTGCTGCGTTCATGACTCCCGTTTCATCGCCAGTGAATACTTTGGTTCTGGGGCCGGGGAATTATAAGTTCAGTGATTTTGTGAAAATGGGCGTGCCATTTACCGTGATTGTGATGGTGGTGAGCGTGGTGATGGTACCGATGTTATTCCCATTCTAATCCCCTTCATACTTGAAGCTGCATCTTTGTTGGCGGCGTTCACAAACCCCAGTCACTGACTTATGTAAGCTCCCGGGGATTTACTCGCTTGCAGCCTCGATGCAACTCCAATTATTTTGGGGAATCATTACAATGGTGAATCCTGGCTAATCTCATCCAGCGAAAGCTGGAAACTCGGCACGAACACATTCATGAAGTAATCCATTTCTTCGCTGTGACGGTCCGCCAGCGTTTTCTCGAGCCGGCTTTTCGCCAGCAAAAATTCATTGTTACCCGCAGAGAGCTCTTCCAGGCATTTCAGGTAAGCGCATAACGCATCAGCCTGTTTGACGATGGCTCGCTCTTCATCACTACTTTTATGTTCATCGATGAGCGGCGCCCAAATATCGCGTAACTCTTCCGGCACCATATCGATCAGCTTCTGCTGGGCAATTTTCTCGATAGCTTTGTATTCATGGGCAATCTGCGAGTTGAAGTATTTGACCGGCGTCGGTAAATCCCCGGTCAGCACTTCACTGACATCGTGATACATCGCTAATAGTGCGACATGCTCGGCGTTGATCTGGCCGTTAAATTTGCGGTTCTTTATCACGGCTAAGGCATGAGCGACCATCGCGACCTGCAGGCTATGTTCTGAAACATTTTCGGTCCGCACATTGCGCATTAGTGGCCAACGGTTGATTAATTTCAGACGTGAAAGGTGGGCAAAAAAATGGCTCTGACTCATAGATACACTCGGGGTCTGTAGGGCGGGTAAGCAGAACGTTACCCGCCGAGAAAACGGTGGACCCAGCTTACGCTTATCCACCTTTTCAGGCTAAAAATTACTGCTGGTAGTGACCGAGGAAGCGACCAAATTTATTGATAGCCATCTCCAGCTCATCAATGCGCGGTAAGGTGACAATGCGCACATGATCAGGCCACGGCCAGTTAAACGCAGTCCCTTGAACCAATAGCACTTTTTCCTGTAATAAGAAGTCTAGCACCATTTTTTGGTCGTCATGGATGTTAAAGCGCTTAGCGTCAATTTTAGGGAACATATACAGCGCACCGCGTGGTTTCACGCATGACACCCCCGGAATATCGTTAAGCAGTTCCCATGCACGGTTACGCTGCTCGTACAGGCGCCCGCCTGGAACGATAAATTCGCTGATGCTTTGATAACCGCCCAGCGCGGTTTGAATTGAATGTTGCGCCGGAACGTTGGCACACAGGCGCATAGACGCCAGCATCTCTAGCCCTTCGATATAACCTTTAGCGTGTTTCTTCGGCCCATTGAGTACCATCCAACCCTGACGGAAGCCCGCCACGCGGTAGGTTTTGGACAAACCATTAAATGTCACGGTCAGCAGATCTGGCGCCAATGCTGCAATCGAATGGTGCTGCGCTTCGTCGTACAGAATCTTGTCGTAAATTTCATCAGCGAAAATAATCAAATTATGCTGACGTGCGATTTCAACAATCTCCAGCAACAGTTCCTTCGAGTAGACCGCACCGGTTGGGTTGTTGGGGTTGATTATCACGATACCGCGGGTACGAGGCGTGATTTTGGCGCGAATGTCATCAAGGTCAGGGAACCAGTCGGCGGTCTCATCACATAAGTAATGAACGGCTTTGCCACTGGAAAGCGAAACGGCTGCGGTCCATAAAGGATAATCAGGGGCCGGGACCAGCATCTCATCACCGCTGTTCAACAATGCTTGCATGGATTGAACAATCAACTCGGAAACACCGTTGCCGATGTAGATATCTTCAACCGTCACGTCCCGCATTTCACGTGCCTGATAATGCTGCATGATGGCTTTACGCGCGGAGTAGAGTCCTTTTGAGTCGCAATACCCCTGCGCTGTAGGCAGGTTACGAATCACATCGACAAGGATTTCATCCGGGGCATCAAAGCCAAATGGCGCCGGGTTGCCAATATTCAGCTTGAGGACTTTATTCCCTTCTTCTTCGAGGCGCTTCGCCTCTTTAAGCACTGGGCCACGGATGTCATAACAGACGTTATCAAGTTTGCTGGATTTTTCGATTGGGGACATGAACCTGACCTTAAATGTTAGCGCCACTTCCTGCCGTGGAAGCGACCAGGCAACAATGTACTCCTGCAACGCC
>DATERH010000368.1:0-10182 GCA_035271785.1 Buttiauxella sp. | reverse complement strand
TTCACGGTCTTCAGCGAAATTACCTGAACCACCACGATGGTTTGCCATTTCTAACCTCCGGATTGGTGAAATAGTTAAGTCATCATATTGCATTCAGTCAAAGAATAATCTTTCACCGCGCAGAATGAACATACTCTAAATAACTCGAGTCACAGGTAGGCGGCCAGGGAACTTATCCCGATGGACTTACATAAGTAAGTGATTCGGGTAAGTGAGTGCAGGCAACCCCCCTGTGGCTTAAAGGACGACGAGTATGACTACCGCGTGGGACTAAGCTTAGTGCAGACAGGCCAATTAACCAGTTAATCGTAATGTTTTGCAACATGTAATCGCCAGAATGGGTGATTTTTTTGCCGCTCGATTCATAAGATATTCTTATTTTTAATGAAATAGTCACTTCATGAAAATGTGACGTAATGCAACATTATTAATAGCTCCCCCTAAATAATTCGAGTGGCATCGCGCTCGCAAGGGAGTGACAAATTCGTCGGGAACGAGTTTGACCAGCCCATGGCTGGCCTCCGACGAGAGACAGGAGTCTCTCGTTATTCCCCAGTAGCTTACTAAAGTCAGTGACCGGGGTTTGTGAGTGCAGCCAACAATGAGGCAACTTGAAGTATGACGGGGTATTTGCAGTCTGAGCCACAGCACATATCTTTAATTAGTGCAGCAAAACGCTGCGTAAAAGTGGGAGTGATGCGAAATGGCTAAAGTTCTGGTGCTTTATTACTCAATGTATGGACACATCGAAACCATGGCACACGCTGTGGCAGAGGGTGCGCAGAAAGTTGATGGTGTGGAGGTGACGGTTAAGCGCGTCCCGGAAACCATGTCAGCAGAAGTGTTCTTAAAAGCAGGAGGTAAAACGCAAAATGCTGCGCAAGCCACACCGCAAGAGCTTGCCGATTACGACGCAATCATTTTTGGCACCCCCACTCGCTTTGGCAATATGTCCGGCCAGATGCGCACCTTCCTCGATCAGACTGGCGGCCTTTGGGCTTCTGGCGGTCTGCATGGCAAGCTTGCCAGCGTGTTTAGTTCTACCGGCACTGGTGGCGGCCAGGAGCACACGATTTCATCAACATGGACAACTCTTGCGCACCACGGGATGGTGATTGTACCTATCGGTTACGCGGCGCAAGAATTGTTTGATGTTTCACAAGTTCGCGGCGGGACGCCATACGGTGCCACAACGATTGCCGGTGCCGACGGCTCGCGCCAGCCAAGCCAGGAAGAGTTGTCTATTGCTCGTTACCAGGGCGAGTACGTAGCAGGTTTAGCAGTTAAATTAAACGGTTAACGGAGGAGAACATGCAGAATCAACAATCCAAAGTTCATCATGTTGGGGAGTGGGCGAGTCTGAGGAACACCTCTCCTGAAATAGCAGAAGCTATTTTTGAAGTGGCGAAATACGACGAAAAAATGGCGGAGAAAATTTGGGAGAATGGGAGCGATGAGGTGCTAACGCTGGCATTTGATAAAACCGATAAAGATTCGCTGTTTTGGGGTGAGCAAACCATCGAGCGGAGAAACGTTTAAGTAGTTTCCCCCGCCGATGGCGGGGGAAACCCCTTCATCCTTCAAATTGCCTCTTTGTTGGCTTCGTTCACTTACCCTAATCACTTAGTTTACTCAGCTCATAGGGATGCGTTCACTCGCCACCGCGAGGCAACTCGAATTATTTCGGGGATATATCATCAATCTATTTCGCCTGCTTTACCGTCTGCGTTAACACCTCAGTAAATTTATCCCATGGGCAAAAACCATTCGTATCAGTCGGGCAACCATTGAGTTGCAGCGTCACTCTCTGTGGGGGTTGTTGCAGGCTTAAAACATCCGCGTTGCGCAGTTGCTCGCTGCTTTGATACACGTATTCCACTTTCATCAAATCATGATTGGTGCTGGCATCATGCCAACGCTGGAACATAATTTTCCCACCGATGGGCGTACGTTCATATTGCCCAGGCAATTGATAAGGTTTGAAATCCAGTGCCGTGAGCATGGACGCAATATTAGAATCATGCCCCACCAGCAAGGTCACTTTCGGCCCTTTGGCTTCGCTCCCTGTCAGGGCTTTTTGAATATATTTAATCAACGGTGCCGCGACATTTCGCGCGACTTGTGGCGAGGTAAACAACGTATCCTGATAGCCATTTTTCAACTGCGATAATACCTTCCATTGCTGGTCAGTTTTGATTTGCCCCCAGGCAACATTATCCAGCGGGAAACCTTCGTAATATTGCAAGGTAAAGGCATCGACCAGCGAGTTACCCACTTTTAACGAGCCGCTAACACCCGGTTCTTCCGTGGCATTGGCACTAAATTTATCTTTCTCGGCGGTTAAATCGCACTTCTGTTTTTCTTTACAGCTCGGTGAGTCTTTGAAGGCAACGATTTGTTCAAGAAGCTGATAGCTGTCGTCGAGTTTGTAGTGCTCGCGTTGGGTTTCCATCGCCTTCAAGGCGGCTTGTTTAAATTCTGGTGAATCATTGGTTATGACTGGATTAAAGGTGGGATCCATGGTGCCCATTTTTTCCTGATGATGGACAGGAATATCACATCCAGGAAACGCGCCCGTGATAAAGAACTGCGCGGTTGCGACGGTACGCTGCAAGCTGTTGGCGTATGCGTATACGCTTTGTGGCGTCGGGCATTCGCCGCTTTTCACTAAACCCTGCTCGGCAAGCCACTCACGCAGGTAGTGCCCCATGTAAACTTCCAGCACACCACCTTTGGTCGTGAGTTGGCCGCCGGGAACATCCCACTCCGGCCAGGATTGCGCGGTGGATTGTTCCAGCACGCTGCCATTATTTGCCAATGGTGCGCGCAAGTTATGGCGGCTCATTAATAAAACTTGTTGGAGCTGGTAACCCTGCGCAGAGGTTTCGGCTTGCGCCAACGCAGGTGCGAAGTAAGCCATTGCCAGTAAAACTGCGATCGTTTTTTTATTCATCTCTTCATCCTCAAGATGTTATTGCACAAAAGTGCGAAATTCAGTTTGGCAGAAAAAAACGATGTCGCCTTTTGGGTCGATCGCAAAACGGGGCAACGAAGAAAGGAAAACTACTCAACCCTGGCAATAGGTTTTATAATAAAACTATCTGGCAATTTGCCAATGGAGGCTCAATGAAACGCAAAAGTATGGAAGGCAGTGTCTGCCCGGTTGCACGCTCACTGGATATTATTGGTGACTGGTGGTCGCTGCTTATCGTGCGCGATGCTTTAAATGGCCTGACACGTTTTGGCGAGTTCCAAAAAAACCTCGGCATCGCCAAGAACATGCTGACTCAGCGGCTTAAGCAACTTGTGGAACAGGATATTTTGACCATGCGCCCGGCAGCCGACGGCAGCGCGTGGCAGGAGTATGTGCTGACAGAAAAAGGGCGTGCGCTGCAAACCGTGCTGGTTGCTCTGGCTCAGTGGGGTGGCGATTATCTGTATGATAGCCATGAAAAATGCAGTGTGCTGGTCGATGATGAGCACCATCAACCGCTGCGAAAATTGCTGCTACAAGCGCAGGATGGCCGCGTGCTTACACCTGATGAGGTTGTTGCCCAGCGCCCTGATGTCCCTGTGGAGTAACGTTAATGTGGGATAAGACTGCATTTATCCAACCGACGTATAACCATTGTCCGGTGGATTCGCGTTAGCGATATTCACCGCTTTTCCCTCTGAAAACGCCCTTTCCAAACTGCAAAACGGAAAAACCCCACCCAATTTGGTTGCATTATAAAACCACTACATCTACAGTTAAATAAGTTTCATTATGAAACCACAATTCATCTTTCATCGACGAGGCTTCACCATGACAACTTCCCCTTCAGTTGCAGTAATTACTGGCGCATCTTCCGGTATTGGCGCGGTTTATGCAGAGCGTTTCGCCGCTCGTGGTTATGATTTGTTATTGGTTGCCCGCCGCGAAGAGCGCCTGCGCGAACTGGCCGCGAAGCTTGAATCGGCATACGGTATTACAGTGCAAACCTTGCCTGCGGACTTGGCTCGTGATGAAGGGATTCAGGGAGTTGAAGAAGCGTTGCGCAGCAATGAACGGATTAGTGTGTTGGTCAATAATGCGGGTACCGCCCACCTCGCCCCATTCACTGCGGGGAGTGCTGAGTTACATCAAGCAGATATTATGTTGAACATCACGGCGCTGACTCGCCTTAGTCTCGCCGCCCTCACCCGTTTCCAGGCCAAAAACAGCGGCACCATTATTAACATCGCGTCGGTTGTTTCCCTTCATGCTATCGCGGGTAGCGCCGTGTACAGCGGGACCAAAGGATATGTGCTGAATTTCACCCGAGGTTTACAGCAAGAGATTCTAGGCAGCAATGTCCGTATTCAGGCAGTGTTGCCTGCGGTGACGGCAACGGAAATCTGGGAGGTATCCGGTGTATCAATGGATCATTTACCACCCGATACCATCATGACGACAGAAAATATGGTGGATGCGGCACTTGCGGGGTTAGACCAGGGCGAAGACGTCACCGTACCACCGTTGCACGATTTAGCGTTATGGGAAGCGTATGAGTCCGCAAGACTGGCGATTTTCGCTTCCTCAAGAACCGGTGTCCCCGCCCCACGTTACCAACAGTAGCGGGTATAACGGTGGGATCCGTCCCACCGTTTACAAAGATAATTATAAATGCGTAGACCAATACGCAATACAAATCCACTCGCAATAATTATTTTATTTTTTATTACACAAAATAACTAAAGCATTGTTAATATCATTTGATAAGAATACCCACCCCCCAAAATGCTGAACTAATTAATACACGTTATTAATTGCTCACTCGTTTTTAGATCAGCCATTGGGAATTATGTGATGTTTTTTTAAATTTAGAGTCCCCATACTGGCGTGATTCCCTATTTTGAGGTTTTACCATGAAGAAGTCTGTATTGATGTTACTTACAGTATCCACCCTGATAACTGCAATCCCTGTGCAGGCAACCCAGCAGGCGACTGAACGTCGTGACGCTCGTGATATCCGTCAGGATACTCGTCAGGATTCGCGTGAAGCCAAGCAAGATTGTCGCCAGGGTGTATTCGGTAATGCCGATTGCCGCCAGGATCACCGCGAGAATAAACAAGATGGCCGCGATGCAGCGCGCGATGTGAAGTACTAATACTCTACCAGTACACATTGCCAGTCGAATTGAAAATTAAGTATTTCTTATCGCAATGGCCAGAAATTTGGTCATTGCGAAATGAGTTCATTGACGTAAAAAATAGAATAACCAGAGAAATAAAAGGGTAAATAAATAATTTCATAAAGAAACAATCTCATGAATCAGCATATACCTCAGGATGTTCCCCCCCTCTTTATTACCCCTTCTTAAGGGTACTTAGCCCTGCCAGCGAAAACTGTTTAAAATATGCAACCAGTTCAGCACTGCCCATCGTTTCTGTCAGGCCATTTAGCGAACTGAATGTGAACCGTCCTGATACCATCAACATCATGCAAGGGCCGACAATACTCAACAAACAGGGCAAAACGAGCGGATCGTCTTCCGCTAATCCAGCAATCTGACTGATGAGTTTATGCATAGCCTTGCGCTTGCCCGCACCTTCAGTTTGCATAAAATCATTAAACAACGGCGAAGGTGAAAGCAGCTCCCGGGTATACACTCGGCAATGCCAGCTCTGCTGTTCGTTTAAACGGGGGATACAAATTTCCAGGAACGCTTCCAGCTTTTCTTCCGCAGTCAGTGGACTGTCTGCCAGAGCCTGTAGTTCAGCACCATCGAGATAATAGTGATGAGCCTCAGCTAACACAGCAAGATAAAGGCCATCGCGCCCATTGAAATGGTAGTTAATAGCCGCTAAATCAACTTCAGCCACTCTGGCAATTTCTTTGTTCGTCGTCTGGGCATAGCCCTGTTGGGCGATCAACGTGCCTGCTGCTTCAAGGATCCTGGCTCGAGTAATAGCGCCATCACTGCGAGATATTCTGCTCATTCTTCAACTCCTTAGCCCTAACGCATTAAAATCCTTCGGAAACAGTAATGAAATTTAAATTAAATTTAAACTAATGACAAATTGCACATAGTTTAAATTAAATTTAAATTTCATCTCATTGTTTGTTCAGTCATACCCTTTCAGGGATCTTTCCCACTGGATGTTTGCAAGCTGAATGTTTTATCTCACCCGGAGTTCGTGTTTTCATGTCTACCCCAACTCGCTTTACTGGCTTAACCCTCGCCCTGTCGTTAGTCGCATTACCCGCCACTGCCGCAGAGACTTCCACTGCTGATGCGAAAAAAGACATGGCCGCAACGAGCCAGGAAGAGAGTGATGAGAAAAAAGAAAACAGTGCCACCCCATCTCCGTGGCTGTTTGTTCCGCTATTCAGTTCCAGCCCTAAGCTTGATACGGCTGCGGGTATGATGGTGGGATATATGCACCGCTTTGATGAAAAGTCGCGACCTTCGATGTTCGGTGTTTCAGCCAAATACACGACTTCAAATTCCCTTATTGCTAACGCCTTCGCCAGAACTTCTTTTGGTGAGGATCACCACCGTATTCTTGGCGGTGTGATGGTCGGTGATATCAACAATGATTACGACAACTATCTGGGTTCCGGCAAGCCACTGGAAACCAATGACAATTACAGTTTCGCCTTTTTACGCTACCTCTATCGCGTTGAAGGTGACTGGTTCCTCGGGGCTCAGGGAGCCTATTCCAATTATGAGTTGCAGGGGAGTGAGCCGTCCTCCGATGAAATCCTCGACGAAATGGGACTGGTAGGCTACAAATCCGGTGGCCTGGGTGCAGTTGTCATGCACGATTCACGGGACAGCGACTTCAAAGCGACAAAAGGTTGGTATCTCAATATCAACAATATGGCTTATCGGGAAAACTTAGGTGGCGAGCAGGACTTCAATATCTATCGCGTCGATTACCGTGGTTACTGGCAACATGGGGACGGTAACGTCTTTGCGGTACGTAGCCGCCACCAGTTTTCCAGTGATGCGCCGGTCGGAGCCTATTCACCTGTTTATCTTCGAGGTTACACCCCAGGGGAATACCTGGCGCAACACATGTCTTCGATAGAAGTAGAAGAGCGCTATAAGGTAGCGGATCGCTGGACGGCGACTGTCTTCGCTGGTGCCGCCTGCCTGTATGGTGACTCGACTAATGGCCAGCAGTTGAATTGTGGCGACAGCGACAATATCTACCCGGCATGGGGCGCGGGTGTCCAGTATTTGCTTAAACCCGAAGCGGGTATCGTCCTCAACCTCGAGTATGCGAAGGGTAAGGATGACAATCAGGGGGTTTACTTGAAGATGGGTTATAACTTCTGATGGGTTTCAGGCATTTATAGCGTTGGAGTGTAAGGCGCAAACGCGCCTTACACCAGGACGGCAAAATCACTTCACGATCAGGTCGTTTTCGACAGTTTTTACGCCCTTCACTGCCTTGGTGACTGATACAGCTTTATTCACTTCAGCAGTGGATGTAAGAAAACCACTTAGCTGAACGCGACCTTTGAAGGTTTCGACACTTATTGCTGAAGATTTCAGTGATTTTTCAGTCAGTAATGCAGATTTAACTCGTGCGGTCACCGCTGAATCATCAATATAATTCCCGGTACTTTCCTCGGTCGCCGAACCGACACACCCGACTAACATCACAGCTGCAAGTATTGCTCCACATACTGCGGTAACAGATTTAACTTTAGTCATCAAAAAATTCCTTTGTCTGCGAAACAGGACAAGATAATCAGCAACAGATCATTGATATGACACACCGCGCTGGCATTTGATTTATATAATTATTGTATTTAAAAGTGAGAACAAATCCATAATTTCTTTACTATTGACCTTCTTCTTGCACCTACACTTTACAGTGCCAATAGATTTCGAGCTCTCAGTAGCTTAAGGCATACGAGGATGTGATGATGAAGAGATTACTGCGTTTCTCTGTCGCTGCGGCACTTATGGCACTTCCAATAGTGACCATAGCTGCAACCACAGTTACGCCAGCCAAAGAGTTAGCACCAGGAACGACTCATCAGCAACCGATAGGGACTATCAATGCGTGGGGAGATTCCGCTGATGATGTAGAGGCTTTTCTAAGTAAAGAAGCCACCCTTAAAGGTGCGACAGGTTATACGATAAATTCTGAACGTGACTTTGATGGCCAGATATACGGAACAGCAACCCTCTATAAATAGTACTCATCCACAAGGCAGAACTCAGCCTTATACGTTAACGGCTTCCACTGAAGGGAGCCGTTATGTTGCGATGTGATAGCGACAGGGTAAGCGGGAAGGTCTTAGTAAGCTGAAATCATCCCTTCATGAATCAGCCGCAATCATTATCAAAATGATATTTCCCACTAATGATGTGATAGTGAAAAAGTATTTTGTGATTCACCCTCAGCTATTTAACCAGGCTATTGATAGTCAGTCTCATTTTCTAATGCAATAGCACCAGTAGATACTTCATTAAATTGACACACCTCACACTTCACCCACTTAAAATACCAACACTTTTAAATTGGAGCGATTTTTGCTCTTGTCTAATTCAAGAGTTTGATCCAGGAATCTGTTCTGCCTGCGGGCAGTTATTAATAAATACAAGAGGGGACAATACTATATGAGTAGCTATAACGCAGTGTTAGCAAGAAATACAGAGGATGCTCCCATCAGCATGGGTAAACATTCACAAACTGTCGCTTTTTCTCATTACAATAATTTCTCAGCCCAGTTACCCGTTGATCCCAGAACAGGTAGATTAGTAGAGGGTGGTGTCAAAAATCAGGCTGAACAGTGCTTTAAAAATATCAAGGCGATTGTTGATAACATCGGCCATATTATGAATGATATTGTTAAAATCACTGTGTTCGTTAAGAATATCAAAGATGTCGACACCATCGACGAAGTTTATAAAACCTTCTTCACAAGTTATGTTCCTACACGTACGGTAGTGGCCGTTTCAGCATTACCTATGGATGCATTAGTACAAATTGAAGCGCTTATTTCAAACGGTGAAGGGACTATTCCAAACGCACCACAAGCAGGCGACCTCATCAAGCTTACAAATAACACGACAAGTGCGCCAATAAGCGCTCTCTCAACGCAAGCCGTTGCATTCTCCCATTATAATAACCTTTCAGCTCAATTACCTATCGATCCAAAGTCCGGTAGATTAGTTTCCGGTGGTGTAAAAGAGCAGACTGGACAATGCTTAAAAAATATCAAGACAATTTTAGAAAGTATCGACGTTCCTTTTGACGATATCGTGAAGATTAATATCTTCCTGAAAGACCTCTCGGATATTGAAGCCGTAAACGAAGTTTATAGCACTTATTTCCCAGACTCCGCTATTGCCAGAGCCGTAGCCTATGTTCCTGCACGCACCACCATTGCCGCTTCCGCTCTACCTATGGATGCTTTGGTACAAATTGAAGCCGTGGTATCACACGGCGATGGCACGCCTCCACAAGCGGTTGAAGACAGACATGGGCTGATCGTTGAAGCAAACAATACGGACAATGCACCTAAATGTGCGCTACAGACACAAACTGTCGCGTTCTCTCACTACAACCATCTTTCAGCTCAATTACCTTTAGACCCTAAAACAGGAAAAATTGTCCCAGGTGGCGTGAAAGAACAAGCAGGACAATGTTTAAAAAATATTAAGGCGATTGTAGAAAGTATCGACCACGCTATGGGCGATGTTGTTAAAGTTAATATCTTCCTTAAAAATATCGCCGATATTCATGCTGTAGACGAAGTGTACGCAACATTCTTCCCTAGCGGCATTCCGGCACGCAGAACTGTTGGAGTAGCCGCTTTACTTCAAGATGCGTTAATTCAAATCGATGTCGTCGTCGCCAACGCTGAAGGAACACCGCCAGTCAATTCAGCTAAATTGTGAAGCTGGTTTCAGGTGTCACACACGTTTAAGAACTCTAAATAACTCAAGTTGCAGGAAGCCGGCAAAGCCGTAAGTCCCCAGGAGCCACGAAAACGATGTGACTGGGGCGCACGAGTGCCGCCAATGCACCTGCAACTTGAAGTATGACGGGTAGGAGCAACACTGATGAAAAAAGTCGTCACGGTCTGCCCCTATTGTGCCTCGGGTTGCAAAATCAACCTCGTGGTCGATAACGGCAAAGTCGTCAAAGCACAAGCGGCTCAGGGTAAAACCAACCAGGGCGAACTGTGCCTG
>DATERH010000367.1:0-18901 GCA_035271785.1 Buttiauxella sp. | reverse complement strand
CTTCGACCGCATTACCACACTCCCCCACAATCTCAAGGTCAGGCTCGTTTTGCAGCATGATGCGCAGGTTTTCACGCGCCAGCGGCTCGTCGTCGACAATCAGCACTTTTAACATGGGGTTTCCTCCAGAGGTAAACGTAGAGTAATGCGGGTAAATCGGTCTGTCTCAAAATCCACTTTAATACCGCAGTCGTCGCCGTATCGGGCGCGCAGGCGTTTATCCACCAGGTTCATACCCAATCCGCTGGCGCTGGTGTTTTGTTGGTATAAACCGGCATTGTCTTCGATAGAAAGATGCAAATACTCGCCCGCCTGGCAAGCGTTAATCGTGATTTCGCCAACCCCGAGCAGTTGCGAAGTACCGTGTTTAATGGCGTTTTCGACAATCGGCTGCAACGTAAAGGCCGGTAACCGTATCTGCGCCAGTTGCGGTGGCACATTAAGTTGCACTTTTAAGCGAGACTGAAAACGCGCCTGTTCGATTTGCAGATAGGCATTTACATGCTCGATTTCATCGGCGAGCGTCACTATCTCGCTCGGGCGCTTTAAGTTTTTACGAAAGAACGTCGAGAGATATTGCACCAACTGACAGGCCTGTTCGTTATCCCGACGGATAACTGCCACCAGCGTATTGAGCGCATTAAACAAGAAATGCGGATTGACCTGAGCGTGCAGCAGTTTGATTTCTGACTGCGTGAGCATCTGCTTTTGCCGTTCATACTGCCCCGCTAAAATCTGCGCGGATAACAATTGTGCGATACCTTCGCCGAGGGTGCGATTTATCGAGCTAAACAGGCGATTTTTTGCTTCATACAATTTGATGGTGCCAATCACGCGGCTGTTTTCGCCGTACAGTGGGATAACCAATGTCGAGCCGAGCTTGCAGTTCGGATGCAGCGAGCAACGGTACGGCACTTCGTTGCCGTCGGCATACACCACTTCGCCGCGCTCAATCGCCTGCCAAGTGTAATCGGACGAAATAGGGCGACCGGGCAGATGGTGATCCGCACCAATGCCGGTAAACGCCAGCAGCTTTTCATGATCGGTGATGGCGACCGCACCAATATCCAGCTCGTGATGCAGCACCTGCGCCACTTTCATACTGTTTTCCTGGTTAAAACCCTGGCGCAAAATCCCTTCGGTGGAGGCGGCCACTTTCAACGCCGTGGCCGAAAATGCCGAAGTGTACTTTTCAAGCATCGCGCGCTTGTCGAGCAAAATACGCATGAACAACGCGGCACCCACGGTGTTGGTGACGACCATTGGCGCGGCAATACTTTTCACCAAATGCAAGGCGTCTGTAAATGGGCGGGCAATCAACAGAATAATGCCCATCTGGAAAATTTCAGCCACCAGCGTAATGCCGCCCGCAGTCAGCGGGTTAAACAATAAGTCGCTGCGCCCACGGCGAATGAGTAAGCGATGTAACAACCCGCCGAGCAGACCTTCGACAATCGTTGAAAACATGCAGCTCAGCGCAGTCATACCGCCCATTGAATAACGATGCAGCCCTCCGGTTAACCCGACCAGCCCGCCAACCAGCGGCCCGCCAAGCAATCCTCCCATGACAGCCCCGATAGCGCGGGTGTTGGCGATGGAGTCCTCAATGTGCAGGCCAAAATAGGTGCCCATAATGCAGAAGATGGAGAATGTGACGTAGCACAGAAGCTTGTGGGGTAAACGTACAGTGACCTGCATCAGCGGGATAAACAGCCGCGTCTTACTCATCAACCAGGCGATCACCAGATAGACGCACATTTGCTGGAGCAGCAGTAATACCAGGTTAAATTCGTACATTGCGCTCACCGTTGAGTGTTATCCCCTCAATATTTCGGGTTGCATCACGGCGGCAAGTGGACGAGTCCCGATGAGCTTACTTGAGTAAGTGATTCGGGTGAGTACACACAGCCAACAAAGAGGCAGCTTGAAATATGACGGATAGTGGGCGCGTAACATACATTGATGCGGCTTAACTTTCTTTGAAGGGATTCAATAATTTTTGATTTGGTGCCAACAATCACGCGGTTTATTGAGATGGAGGGTATGAATTGAGTACAACCCTCGCCCTGAGTGGGCGAGGGTTGGAGATTACACCGCGCGGAACGCGATATCCGCAGGGATCACTTCCCCGCCCCAGTAAAGCTGCGCGGCAACTTTCCCGGCCAGCTGGCGATACTCCGCCGTAAATTCGCTTTCCGGACGGCTGATCACCGTCGGTTTACCGGCATCAAGATCTTCACGCAGCGTAATGTGCAACGGCATCTGGCCCAGCAATTTGGTATGGTATTGGTCCGCCAGTTTCTGCGCACCGCCTGTGCCAAAAATCGCCTCATGATGACCGCAATTGCTGCAAACGTGCATGCTCATGTTCTCAACGATGCCCAGTACCGGCACATCTACTTTCTCAAACATCACAATGCCTTTGCGCGCATCAATGAGCGCAATATCCTGCGGCGTGGTCACAACCACAGCGCCGGTTACCGGAATGTTTTGCGCCAGCGTTAATTGAATATCGCCGGTACCCGGTGGCATATCCAACACCAGGTAATCTAAATCCGGCCACATGGTTTCTTGCAGCATTTGCATCAGCGCTTTGCTGGCCATTGGGCCGCGCCACACCATGGCGTTTTCGTCAGTAACCAGGTAACCGATGGAGTTGGTCGCCAGACCGTGCGCCACAATAGGCGTCATATGCGTACCGTCGGGTGAGGTTGGGCGTTCGTGTTCTGCACCCAACATGGTAGGGATTGATGGGCCATAAATATCCGCATCCAGAATCCCGACTTTTGCCCCTTCAGCAATCAGCGCCAGCGCGAGGTTTACTGCCGTACTCGACTTCCCTACCCCACCTTTACCCGAGCTAATGGCGATAATATTCTTCACGCCGTTAATGCCTGGATGGTTTTTCACGCGCTTTAAGGTGGCGATGTTGTGGCTGAGCTTCCAGTCCACCGCTTTTGCCCCAGTGATACGCAATAAATCTGAGCTGCATTGCTCTTGCAAGGCCTCAAAACCACTACGCCAGGCGAACGGCATCAGCAACTCGACGTGTAGCGTGTCATCGAGCATGGCGACATGATGCAGGGCTTTTAAGGCAGTCAGATTGTGTTTGAGGGTTGCATGCTGAAAATTGGCCAGTGTCCCGGCAACCATAGCGCGTAGCTGCTCGGGGGATTTGCTTGCCTGGGATTGAGAGTTCATCCCGACTCCTTATGTTTTTTATCGGACATTGCAGTGTGTTAAGCATACCAGAACCCATCGGGGGCGATAAAAATTTCCTTGTGCGCCTTGTGTGGTTTACCACGAGGCGGCCTTTCGGTTAACATCAAAGCCCTTTTATCTTTAGAAGATGCAATTTCTACTATGGCTCATACCGCGAAAAAATTATTGGTAACGTGCGCACTTCCGTACGCTAACGGCTCAATCCACCTTGGTCACATGCTGGAGCACATCCAGGCTGACGTCTGGGTCCGTTACCAACGAATGCGCGGCAACACGGTTAACTTCATCTGCGCAGACGATGCACACGGGACGCCTATCATGCTGAAAGCACAGCAGTTAGGGATTACCCCAGAGCAGATGATTGCCGAAATGAGTCAGGAGCATCAGACTGATTTTGCTGGTTTTAACATCAGCTATGATAACTATCACTCCACGCATAGCGAAGAAAACCGCGAGCTGGCGTCGCTGATTTATGGCCGTCTGAAAGAGAATGGTTTTATTAAAAACCGCACTATTTCTCAGCTTTACGATCCGGAAAAAGGCATGTTCCTGCCAGACCGTTTCGTTAAAGGCACCTGCCCGAAATGTAAATCTCCAGACCAATACGGTGATAACTGCGAAGTATGTGGCGCAACTTACAGCCCAACCGAGCTTATCGACCCGAAATCTGTGGTGTCTGGCGCAACGCCTGAAATGCGTGATTCCGAGCATTTCTTCTTTGATTTGCCATCGTTTAGCGAAATGCTGCAAGCCTGGACTCGTTCTGGCGCGCTGCAAGAACAAGTGGCGAACAAAATGCAGGAGTGGTTCGAGTCTGGTTTGCAACAGTGGGATATCTCCCGCGATGCGCCTTACTTCGGCTTTGAAATTCCTGGTGCGCCGGGTAAATACTTCTACGTCTGGCTGGATGCGCCAATCGGCTACATGGGTTCGTTTAAAAACCTGTGTGACAAACGCGGCGATACCGAGAGCTTTGACGAATACTGGAAGAAAGATTCCACCACCGAGCTGTATCACTTCATCGGTAAAGATATCGTTTATTTCCACAGCTTGTTCTGGCCTGCCATGCTGGAAGGCAGCGGTTTCCGCAAGCCGACTAACCTGTTTGTCCACGGTTATGTGATGGTCAACGGCGCGAAGATGTCTAAATCGCGCGGCACATTTATTAAAGCCAGCACCTGGTTGAACCATTTCGATGCCGACAGCCTGCGTTACTACTACACCGCGAAACTCTCATCACGTATCGATGATATCGACCTGAACCTGGAAGATTTCGTGCAGCGTGTAAATAGCGACATCGTCAACAAAGTGGTCAACCTGGCTTCCCGTAACGCAGGCTTTATTGCCAAGCGTTTTGACGGCCAGCTTTCTGCTGAAATTGCCGATCCGGCGCTGTACAAAACCTTCACCGATGCGGCACAGACCATTGGCGAAGCGTGGGAAAGCCGCGAATTTGGTAAAGCGGTGCGTGAAATCATGGCGCTTGCCGATGCGGCAAACCGTTATGTGGATGAGCAAGCACCGTGGGTGGTGGCGAAACAAGAAGGCCGCGATGCCGACCTGCAAGCCATCTGCACCATGGGCATTAACTTGTTCCGCGTGCTGATGACCTGGCTGAAACCGGTTCTGCCGACACTTTCTGAACGAGCTGAAGCGTTCCTGAACTGTGAACTGACCTGGGACAGCATCAACACCCCGCTGTTGAACCATAAAGTGAACACCTTCAAAGCGCTGTATAACCGTATTGAAATGAAACAGGTTGAAGCGCTGGTTGAAGCGTCGAAAGAAGAAGTGCAGGCCGCAAGCACCCCGGTTACTGGCCCACTGGCTGACGACCCAATTGCTGAAACCATTGCTTTTGATGATTTCGCCAAAGTGGATCTGCGTGTGGCACTGATCGAAAAAGCGGAATTTGTTGAAGGTTCTGACAAACTGCTGCGCCTGACGTTGGACCTTGACGGCGAGAAACGTAACGTGTTCTCGGGTATCCGTTCAGCCTATCCGGATCCTGCGGCACTGGAAGGCCGTTTGACCATTATGGTGGCAAACCTGGCACCGCGTAAAATGCGCTTCGGCATCTCTGAAGGGATGGTGATGGCAGCAGGTCCTGGCGGGAAAGATATCTTCCTGTTAAGCCCGGATAGCGGTGCGCAAGCGGGTATGGCGGTTAAGTAATCGCAGTTCAGTAAAATCTATCATGGCTCCCAAAACAGGGGGCCATTTTTATTTCCCGTCTAATTTCCCGTCTATATTACCCCTCCTGTCTATATCTAAAAATTAACTAAGCTTTGCCATCAGCAATTTTTTAAGTTATGCAGAATGGTTATTTTAGTTATCAGTTTGTAATTTTTATACTGCGGACTCACCTCACCATTAATGGTCCGCCACTATGACAATTCATTCTTCTCATCCTGACGTTGAATTCAAAAACCTGACTCTTCGCCGTGTTGCCGGGAATATTGGCGCTGAGATTATTGACTTCAAAATAACACCTGACATTGATGCAAATATATTTTCACAAATAGAATCCGCATTGGTGAAATATAAAGTTCTCTTTTTCCGTAACCAGACGCAATTAAATGATGAAGCTCATCAGGCGTTTGGTGCACGATTTGGCAAAGTGGTCGCACACCCTACCGTTCCGGCACCTACAGGCACCAAACTCTTCGAGCTGGATGCCTCTAAAGGTGGTGGCAGAGCGGATTCCTGGCATACCGATGTCACCTTTGTTGAGGCTTTCCCAAAAATCTCCATTTTGCGTGGCGTGAAAATTCCTGAATACGGTGGCGATACCGTGTGGGCAAATACCGCGACGGCTTATGAAAACCTGCCTGAAGAGTTAAAGCGCTTTGCTGAAAGCCTGCGGGCGGTTCACAGCAATGATTACGACTATGGCGCTGAGCGCATCGTCGCCGAACAGCAGCGCCTGGACCATCATCGTAAAGTCTTTGTTTCGGCGGTTTATGAGGCAGAGCATCCGGTTGTCCATGTCCATCCTATAAGCGGCGAAAAGGCACTGCTGCTCGGGCATTTCTTCAAACGCTTATCTGGCTTTAGCAGCCGTGAATCGGCACGCCTGTTTGAGCTGCTGCAAAACCGTGTCATCCAACTGGAAAACACCGTGCGCTGGCAGTGGCAGCAAGATGACGTGGTGATTTGGGATAACCGGGCAACACAGCATTACGCGGTCAATGATTACGGTACTCAACCGCGCCTTGTGCGCCGTGTCACCATTGAGGGTGATGCCGCCGTGGCCGTTGATGGCAGCCGTAGCCGCACCTTGAGCCGCCCGGACGCTCAATCTCCCGTCAGCGAAGTGGCCTAAGCCGCGAAATAAAAGGAACAAGATGATGCAACGTCGGGATTTATTAAAAGCGATGGCGGCCTTCGGGGTTTATGCGATGGTACCGTCTTTTGCACGCGGCGCTAACGGTGCCAAAAAGTATGATGGCGTGACGCTGAATGTCTCGACGTTTAGCACCGCCTACCCCACTTTATTGCGCCAGTGGTTACCGGAATTTGAAGCGCTGACCGGGGCGAAAGTGAACTTCGATACACCCGCGTTTCCGGTTTATAACCAGCGAGCTGATCTCGAGTTGTCCACCAAAGGTTCCGCCTACGACGTGGTCAACGTGACCTTTATCTACACCAGCCGCTGGATCAACTCCGGCTGGTTAACGCCGCTTGACGAATTCATCGCCAACCCGAATCTGACGAGTGCCGAATGGGATGCGCAGGACTTCCTGCAAGGCGGGCTGGGGCCGGAAACCGGGCGGGATGGCAAACTTTACGGCATTCCGTGGGTGCTCGAGGGGATGCTATCAGGCGCCTCGCGCTTTGATTTGGTGACGCAGGCCGGGCTTAAATACCCTGATACCACCGACGATCTGCTTAAAGTTTTCCAGGCCGTCAATAAAAAGGAACGTGTGGCGGCTTACGTGACCGACAGCCATTACGGCTGGACGTTCATTCCTTATCTGCAAGCGTTTGGCGGTAACGTCTTCCGCAATCCGCCTGACGACTTGTTCCCAACACTTGATACCCCAGAAGCTATCGCCGCAGCGGACTATTTTGCACGACTGATCCGCGAGTTTGGCCCGAACGGTGGCCTGACTTACACCGCCGATCAATCGACCCAGGCACTGAAATTGGGGCGCGTTAATTTCTCCGATTCAAGCCAGGCCTACCTTGCGCAGTTGGGTGACCCGGCATCTTCACGCACATTAAAAACCGTGAATTTCGGTCAACTGGTACAAGGGCCTGCGGGGCGTTTCCCTGGAATGGCGGTACACGCACTGGGGATCCCTGCCGGTTCGAAAAATAAAGAAGCGGCGTGGGCATTTATTCAGTGGGCGCTTTCTAAGCAAACCACACAGCGGGCGATTCAGGCGGGGTATGGTTCACCAACACGCCGTAGCGATATTGATTCCCAGGCCTACCGCAGTAAGCAAATCATCAACGGTGTTGATTTGGCTCAGCTTTCGCTCGGTGCCATTGAACATGCAGCCCAGGGTGGCTACATGAAATACCGCACCGTGGATGTTTATCCTCAGGTTGACCAGCAGATCAATAAGGCTATCGCGTTGATTATTTCTGGTCAGCTTTCGGCAAAACAAGCTATGCAGCAGGCTCAAACCGCGTCGATTGCCGATCTCAGACGCTCGGGCGCTAAGATCTAAGGAGCCTTAATGAAGGGTAAAACCAACTGGCGTAGCCAACAGCGCAACGCCTGGCTGGCCGGGTTAATGCCGTCAATTATTTTGCTGGTGGTAATTACGTTATTACCGGCGATGGCATTAATCATTACTAGCCTGACACCGTTAAGCCTGACTAATCCACAGGACACATTCAATTTTAGCGACCCGTTAATTAATTATCGGCAACTTCTCGAGGACCCACGCTTTCTTAACTCTATCATCACGCAATTCAAATTATCGTTAGTCAGCGTGTTATTCCAGGTGGTTATTGGGCTGGGTTTAGCGTTGCTATTAAATGGCACATCTACGTGGCTGCATACCGCCAGAACATTATTTTTGATACCCATGGTACTCCCCCCGATTATCGTGGCGCTTATCTGGAAAATCATTTACACACCGGATATTAGCCCACTGCATCAAGTCTTAGAGCTATGGGGGATTACACTCAATTCGCTGATTGCCAATCCTGCAACGGCATTATGGGCGATTGCAGTAGCGGATATCTGGCAGTGGTTCCCGTTTACCATGTTGATGGTGCTGGCGGCTTTGCAGATGATCCCCCGCGACCCACTAGAAGCCGCCAGTCTGGACGGCGCGAGTGCGCGCAATATCTTCCGCTATATCGTGTTGCCCTACATCAAACCGGTGTTGGTGGTCTGCGCCCTCTTCCGGCTTATCGACAGCTTTAAAGCCTTTCCGCTGATTTACATTTTGACCGACGGCGGGCCTGGCACGGTCACCGAAGTCACCAACTATTACGGCTTCATTCAGGCGTTTAATTTCTCCTACTGGGGCTATGGCAGTGCGATCGCCGTGGTTGTTCTGGTCGGGGTGTTTGTCCTGAGCTACATCATTGGCAAAGCGGGGTGGAGCGATGAGCGAAAAGCTAGCGCTTGAACAAGTGTCTATCAGTACCAGACGCAGAAAACCTTTTCGTCTGCGAGGCGGTCGGGAAGTCGCGACCTGGCTATTGCTGTTAGCGGTGCTTTCCCCCTTCCTGTGGATGGTGGTGATGGCGTTTCGCCCGGCCATTGAGGTGTTTGATCTCACGCTGTGGTTTACCCCGACGCTGGACGCCTTTCGCGCACTCTGGCAGGGGAATTTTCTCCACTCGTTCGGTAACAGTCTGCTGGTGAGTACGCTTTCAACGGGGCTTTCACTGGCGATCGGCGTTCCCGCAGCATGGGTATTAACACGCTGGCAATTCCCTGGGCGCAGATATGTGGCACTGTGGATTCTGGTGACCCGCATGGCGCCGCCCATCGCGTTCACGATCCCTTTTTATCTCGCCTGGCGTTGGTTAGGGTTGCAGGACACGGTCATCGGGCTGGCGATTGTCTATCTCACCTTCAACCTGGCGATTGTCATCTGGTTGATGCAGACCTTTTTTGCAGCAGTTCCCACAGCTTTAGAAGAGGCGGCGTGGCTTGATGGCTGTTCTATCTGGCGAACGTTCTGGACCATTACGCTACCGCTTGTGGCCCCAGGCTTAGCGGCGACCGCCATTCTGTGTTTTATTTTTTCGTGGAACGATTTCTTCTATGCCCTGATCCTGACTCGCACTCAGGCCGTCACGGCACCGGTGGCAATCGTCAATTTTCTCCAGTACGAGGGGTGGGAGTGGAGCAAAATAGCGGCCAGCGGCACGCTGGTGATGCTGCCGGTAGTGGCATTTACGCTGCTGGTGCGCCGCTATCTGGTTCACGGCCTGACTGCTGGCGGTCTGAAGGACTAAATCATGGCAACGATTACGTTAAGCAATATTCATAAGCGTTATGAAGATAACGTGATAATCAACGGGCTGGACTTAACCATTCACGAAGGC
Organism: Buttiauxella sp.; assembly: GCA_035271785.1. Lineage (GTDB taxonomy): Bacteria > Pseudomonadota > Gammaproteobacteria > Enterobacterales > Enterobacteriaceae > Buttiauxella. Next base: position 9,157 of record DATERH010000367.1, on the reverse strand, counting down.
GAGTTTGTCGCGCTGGTGGGTCCTTCAGGTTGCGGGAAATCCACCCTGCTGCGCATGATTGCCGGGCTTGAAAGCATTACCGACGGTGAGATAGCGCTGGATGGTGAAATCGTTAACGATATTTCCCCGCAGGATCGAAACATCGCGATGGTGTTCCAGAACTATGCGTTATACCCGCATATGACCGTGGCAGAGAACATGGGGTTTTCGCTCAAAATGCAGAGCGTGGCAAAATTGTTGATTGATGAACGCGTCGTTCAGGTAGCACAAACGCTGGGCTTATCCTCGTTGCTCAAGCGTAAACCCGGCCAGCTTTCTGGCGGCCAGCGTCAGCGTGTGGCCATGGGGAGAGCTATTTTGCGCAACCCGCGCGTGTTCCTTTTTGACGAACCGCTGTCAAACCTCGACGCCAAGCTACGGGTCGAGATGAGAACCGAAATTAAAGCGCTGCACCAGCGCCTGAACGCCACCATGGTTTATGTAACTCATGATCAAGTCGAAGCGATGACGATGGCCGACAGAATTGTCGTCCTCAAAGACGGTGTCATCGAGCAAGTCGGTACGCCGCTTGAGCTGTACGATCGCCCACGTAATGCTTTTGTCGCCGGGTTTATTGGCTCACCTTCCATGAATTTACTTAGCGGCAAAGTCGACCGTGAATCGGTGGTCACCGATGATGGTTTGCGTCTGCCGTTAGCCAACACGTCTGCCGTCGTACAGGGGCAACGAGTTTTATACGGCGTGCGGCCAGAGCATTTTACTCAGGTTTCACAAGGGGGAGTGGTGGCAGAAGTTAATGTCGTGGAGCCCACCGGCGCTGAAACACAGATAGCCCTGAATATCGGGAATCAAAAGGCGATTGCCGTATTCAGGGACAGGATACAAACCAAACCGGGAAGTGAAATGCGGTTACAGCCAGACGTTCATCTAGCGCATCTGTTTGATGAGCGCAGCGGCGTGCGGATTAACTAGAAATTGCGTTCAGGGGAACAGAAATGGTTCCCCTGAAGGTGAGACATCCTCTACGGCCGTTTACCTCATGCCCAGAAAATTACGCATCCGTTCTGTTGCCGACTGTCTTATCTCTCAAGAACGCAAACATCAACCCGAGCCAAATAAGGCCACCCAGCAAATTCAACACACTGAACAAACCGTTGCCGCCAAACAGATAAGCATGCTTACTCACCTCGATGCCGACGGTAAAAATAAACATCTGCAACATGCCCATCGCCGCCGACACCGTGCCTTTGCTCATATCGCTGGCAAACAGCGTCAGGCGCACCAGGCCTGCGTTGGCAAGGCCGATACCAAAGGCGTAAATACTCAAACCGGCAGTCATCCACAGATATGCATGAGACGACACAACCGTAGCTACGGCAGCCAGCACCAGTCCCGGAACAATCCACCAGCCGCCAAAAATAATCAGCGAGCGCACGCTACGGCGTGAGGTTAAGCGAGCCAGCACCAGGTTACCGAGGATCAATGCGCCAAAGATAGGCACCTGCAGCAAACCGTATTCATAAGTCGAGAGCTTTTCACCGCTGATGATGATAATCGGTGATTGCGCAATCCACGCCAGCAGCGGCAGACTGACAAAACCCGTCGCCAGCGCCCCGGCAACAAAGCGCCCGTTACTCAGCACCAGTTTGTAATCATGGCCTAAATCACGCAGCGACAGTTTCTCGCCCAGACGCGTCGCGGTTTCTGGCATCGCACGGTGCAAGCCATAAAATGAAAATGCCGCGAGTGCTGCAAACAGCACAAACATGGTTTCCCACGGCGCGTAGTGAATCCACGCAGCACCCACCAACGGGCCAAGCAAAGGTGCAATCAATGCAACGTTCGCCATCAGCGCGGTGATTTTAATACACACCGCTTCCTCGAAGGATTCCTGGATTGCGGCATACCCCACCGCACCGATAAAGCACAGGCTGACCCCTTGTAAGAAGCGCAGGAAGGTAAATTGCTCAATGTTCTGTGCCAGTAGCGTGGCAAGACAGGTGACGATAAACCACACCACGCCGGTCAACATCACCGGACGGCGGCCAATTCGGTCTGACAGCGGCCCAAGAAGCCACTGTAAAAACATACCACCCGCCAGATACGCCGTCATGGATGTCGGCACCCATTCGATACCCGCATTGTATTGCTCGACAACCGCCAGCATGCCTGGCTGGATCATGTCATTGCCGATATAGGTAGAAAATTCATAGAGCACCAGGCACAGCGGAAATAGCAGTGCCTGGCGACCCAGTCGCTTATTATTTTGCATTAGATACTCGAAGGAGAAGAAAACGCTCAAAGTGTAATAAATTGACTGCGTGGTAGATAGTGAATTGTTGTTGATCCTTAGTCGATTGCTCGGCATTCAGAAATACCCCCGACTTCATCAGACATATCGTTTCTGTTTTACCCTGTTCATTCGTAAAGGCTGGGTGCGTGACTAAGTGTTTTTGCAAAGGTAATATGCGTTAATCAAAGCCCGGCGATGCTGGGTTTTTCATTTTCAGAGGGAATTATGGAAACCCGGCGCGACGAACGTATCAACCGCCTGATTCAGGCGCTTAAACGCAGCGACAAAATTCACCTGAAAGAAGCGTCTGCTTTACTGGGTGTCTCTGAAATGACCATTCGCCGTGACCTGAGCAATGACGCAGGGCCGGTTGTCCTGTTGGGCGGTTATGTGGTTCTCGAACCCCGTAGCGTCACCGCCAATCACTACCTGTTAAGTGATCAGAAAACCCGTCGTATCGAGGAAAAACGCCATGCAGCACGCCTGGCTGCGGCTTTGGTGCGCCCGCATCAAACGGTATTTTTTGATTGCGGCACCACCACGCCATACATCATCGAAGCCTTAGATGACGAACTGGTATTTACCGGAGTTTGCTATTCGTTAAACACTTTTCTGGCGTTGCAGGACAAACCCGGTTGTCGGGTTATTTTGAGCGGCGGGGAATTTCACTCCAGCAATGCGATTTTCAAACCGATTAATTTCCAGGAATGCCTGAATAACTTTTGCCCGGATATCGCTTTTTTCTCCGCAGCAGGTATTCATCCCCGTCATGGGGTAACTTGTTTTAATCTCGATGAGTTGCCAGTAAAACACTGGGCGCAAGCGATGGCACAACAGCGTGTGTTAGTGGTGGACAGCAGCAAATTTGGCAAAGTCCGCGCCGCCTGTATGGGGCCCGTTTCTGCCTTTGATTTGCTTATCAGTAACGAACAACCTGACGCGGCGTTTGTTGAGTATGCCGCGTCGCAGAATCTTACCCTGCAGTGGTGAAGTGCCTTTCATAACACCGCCAAAATAATTCGAGTCGCAGGACAAAAGGCTTCAGCTTTTGAACAGCGCTTGCGCTGGCCCCAACGGGGCGAGGCTCTGCCGAGTAACGCGGCAAAGGAGTGAAGCCCCAGGAGCTTACACAAGTAAGTGACTGGGGTTCACGAGTGCAGCCAACGCATCTGCGGCTCGAAGAATGACGGAGGATTAAGAGAACCAGCTACCGAACCATGAGTGGAACTTCATTAATACAAAGTCCCACATACGGCTAAAGAACCCACCCTCTTCGACTGCCTGCATCACCATCAATGGACGCTGTTCAATAGTTTTACCGTTAAGCTGGAAGTCGATAGTCCCGACAACCTGGCCTTTCTTCAGCGGTGCGGTCAGTTGCGGCTGACTCAGGGTGAAACTTGCCTTCAGATTCTTCAGTTGACCGCGAGGGATCGTGACCGAGCCTCCTTCACCCGCGCCCAGATTTACTTCGCTTTTGTCACCGAACCACACGCGCTGTGTGACAAAAGTCGCATCCGGTTTAATCGGTGTTACGGTTTCAAAGAAGCGGAAGCCCCATGTCAGCAATTTTTCGCTTTCATTGAAACGAATACGGTCAGTTTTGGTGCCCAGAACCACGGAAATTAAGCGCATGTCGCCTGAGGTCGCTGACGCCACCAGATTGTAACCTGCGCCCGTAGTGGTGCCGGTTTTCATGCCGTCAACGTTAAGGTTTGAGCTCCACAGCAAGCGGTTACGGTTCGGCTGCTTGATGTTGTTGAAGGTGAACTCTTTCTCTTTATGGATGGCGTACTCTTCTGGCACGTCGTGAATTAAGGCTTTACCCAGCAACGCCATATCGCGCGCAGTACTAAACTGCCCTGGAGCATCGAGGCCGTGTACGGTTTTAAAGGTGGTGTTAGTGAGATTCAGCTTTTGCGCATAGTTGTTCATCAGGCTGACGAACGAATCCTGGCTGCCCGCCACAAAATCTGCAAGCGCAATACTGGCATCGTTACCTGACTGAATGATCACGCCTTTATTCAGGTCTTCAACCGAGACTTTATCGCCCGGTTTTAAGAACATCAGCGACGAACCGCGCAGCGCCGGGTTGCCAGTTGCCCACGCATCTTTGCCGATGGTGACCATATCGGTCAGTTTGATTTTATCGGCCTTGAGCGCCTGACCGACGACGTAGCTGGTCATCAGTTTGGTCAGGCTCGCCGGATCAAGCTGTGAATCGGCATTGCCTTCGGCCAATACTTTGCCGCTGGCGTAATCCATTAAGACCCAGGCTTTAGCATCAACTTGCGGCGCGTCAGCCGTCTGTTCTGCGCTCAGCGCAGGTGCAGCCACTAACAGCAGGGTTGTTCCTGCCAATAATGCTCGTAGCGAAGCAGGGATTTGCATAGTTTTCATAACACCACCCAGTATCCATTCTAAAAAAGTGACGACACACGCCGTGACATAATGATTCAAGTTACCAGTAAGCCATACCCAAAATAATTGGAGTGGCATCAGGGCGGCAAAGAAGTGAGTCCCGATAAGCCGACTTAAGTCAGTGATTCGGGCAAACGCCTGCGGCCAACGCAGATGCAGCTTCAAGTACGTATGAAGGGTATAACGTGTGAATCGCTTAATGAAACATAGCGTTGGTAAAGTTTTTTAAGTTTATTCGATAACTGCGCCACTTGCCGCCACGTTGATCAGTTTTTTACCAACCGTTGAGCTTACGTGCTGTTTTCTTCACCAACACTCGGCATAATGAGATGCAAACTCACAATGAGGAAACAAAATGATCACAGTTTGGGGCAGAGACAATTCAACGAATGTGAAGAAAGTACTGTGGTGCCTTGAAGAGTTAGGTTTGGCGTATGATTCGATCCCAGCTGGTGGGAAATTTGGTAAAACCCATGATGCTGAATATCTGGCGATGAACCCAAATGCGCTGGTGCCCTGCATTCACGACGACGCCACCGACCTGACGCTGTGGGAGTCCAATACCATCGTGCGTTATTTGGCGGCTCAATACGGCAAAGATTCGCTATGGATTGCAGACCCTGCGGCTCGTGCGCGTGGTGAAAAATGGATGGACTGGACGGCAACCTCTCTTTCCGGCCCACATCGTGGTGTATTTATCAGCCTGGTACGCCTGGCACCTGAACAACGTGATGAAAAGCTGATCGCCGATAGCATCGATCAATGTAACGCGCTATTTGCCATCGTGGATGCAGAATTGGCGAAGCAGCCATGGCTTGGTGGCGCTGAATTCGGTACCGCCGACATTGCGCTGGCTCCAAGTGTCTACAATCTGTTCAACCTCGATATCAAGTGGCATGATTTTCCCAACCTGCAACGCTGGTATCAGCAACTGACCCAGCGCCCAGCGTTTAAGCAATTAGTCATGATTCCATTGAGTTAATACTAATCTGATGGGCTGATTTTCAGTAATTCCCCGTCAGATTCGTCGGTCAGGACATACAGATAACCATCCGGGCCGACGCGCACATCACGAATTCTCTCCCCACGGTCATCAAGTAACCGCTTTTGATTCTGCACCTTGTCACCGTTAAGCGTCAGTTCAATCAGGTTTTTCTCTTTTAGTGCACCAATAAACAGCTTCCCTTTCCACTGCGGGAATTTGTCGCTGTTATAGAACGCCATGCCGCTCACCGCAGGGGAAACTTTCCAGTAATAAAGCGGTTGCTCGGTGCCCGCAACAATTTCACCTTTCGCTTCAGGGATCGGCAGCCCGCTGTAATTTATACCCCACGTCGCCAGTGGCCAGCCGTAATTCTTACCCGGCATCACCACGTTGATTTCATCTCCGCCGCGCGGGCCATGCTCATTGAGCCACAGTTCTCCATTGGCGGGATTAAACGCCATGCCCTGTGGATTACGGTGCCCATAAGACCAAATCTCACTTCTGGTGCCCTGTTTACCGGCAAAGGGATTATCGGGTGGCACATCACCGTTTTGTGTCAGGCGAACCACTTTACCCTGTAGCTTGTCCAAATCCTGTGCCGTGGGGCGTTGATTGTTTTCACCCAGCGCGATAAACAAATAACCTTTGCCATCAAACACCATCCGCCCACCAAAATGGTTGCCGGTAGAGAGTTTTGGTGTCTGGTTGAACACCACTTTGAAGTTTTCCAGACGCTGCATATTGCTGCTCAGCGTACCGTAACCCACGGCAGTTCCAGCCTGGTCATCACTGTTAGCTTGGGCAAAACTTAGCCAGACGCGGCGACTTTTTTCAAAGTCCGGAGCCAGAACCACATCCAGCAATCCCCCCTGCCCATGCGCCCAAACTTTTGGCACACCGATAATCGGGTCACCTAAACCTTCACCGGGTTGCCAGCGGCGTAATTGCCCACCACGCAGCGTAATCAACACCCCCTGATTATTGGGTAGAAACGCTAACGACCAGGGATGGTCGAGCTTACTTTGCAGCACTTCCACCTTAACTTCAGCGGCCAGGGCAACACTGACTGAAAGCAGTAAAGACGCGGTAATGAATGAGCGGAATGGGAACCGTAGCATAGCTTTCTCCTTCTCGGATCTACCCGATAAGGTTAGCTTTCCAGGAATTCAGGAACGGGAGTTTTACAAAAACTTTACCAGAGGGAAGTCGCCTCCCCTCGAGGTTTCAACGTTCAACCACCAGTTGGTTATCCATAACATCTTTCAGGCTGGTAGTGAGTTGTCGTAGGCAATTTTCCAGTTTATCGGCATCAATTGCGATATATTGCGGGCAGTCGCGACGTCCGGTCATCAGGCATATCGCGGCAGAAGTGACCGCGTTGATTCCCTGATTGATGCTCGCTATTTCTTGTGCGGTAAAATGGGATTCGAGGTCTAAAGACCTCTCACGATACTCAGCAGACAAGTCCAACAAATTATCGCGTAGATGCTCAGTTTCATTCTCAGACATATAGCCTTTCGCTTTTCTCAATGAGAGATAAGCAGCTATGTCTATTTTAGCAATAATCATCTTTTTCAAGAGATCGCGTTTGAGTGATTTCCCCTTCATACATTTACCCCCTGTGTGATCTGAATCGATAACACACAGTGATAGTATGGTTAAATTTTAGACAAGCCTGACTTTTTTCCCGCTTTTTTTTGATCCCCCGCAATGAATTTTATAATTAATAATATTCACGCAGAAACAATACGTTACGAAGCGGTTGTCATGCGGCAAGTGTTGGTTTGATGCTGTACCTCAAACATTTGACGTAACACACTGTGCCCAAGGTTATTTTGCCAGGTGAAGCTGTTTTGCAACACCACCACGGCGAAATGATTCTTCCGATCAATACCAATATAACTGGAATAACCGCCAATATATCCGACCTGATAAGTGATCGATTGCTCGCCATAGGTGTCTGTCACCCAGGCAATATTGGCAGCTTCTTTGTCACGCGGATAATAGACTTGCATCGTGTCAACGATAGCTTTATCCAGTGTGGCATTGCCGGTGTTTTCAAGATGGGCTGCGGCAAAGGTCAGCAAATCGGCGGTGTCGGTATACAACCCCCCCGCCCCGAGCATATTGCCGGAGAAATGCCAGTCAGGCACCACCTGCCCACGGGGGATAAACTTCGGCTGGCTGCCGGCATGTCCAATAGCGCGCAGCGGGTAGCGCTTGAGTTTCTGCGGAGTAAAACTGCTATTGCGCATTCCAAGAGGCTCGAAGATGAGCGTTTGCACCAGTTGGTCGGCACGTTGGCCAGTTTGATAATGCAGAACATAATCCAGCACCGCATAACCCAGGTTCGAATAAACAGGTCCGGTGTTGTTTGGTTTTGAAAAATAGGCCAAATCAGCCACCACGTTGTCACTATCGAGATGTGAATAAAAATTCTCACCATTGCCCAGATAGCGAATAAAGGCGGTCAGCATCGGTAAGTCCATATTTTGCCGGGGCAAACCGGAAGTATGTGTCACCAATTGCAGCAGCGTGATTTTCTTCGCATCTGCACTTAACGGCACCGACGGCGGCATTAAGGTTTCAAGCGTATCAGACCAATGCAAACGCCCCTGCGCCACTAATACCGCGGTCGCTTCGGCGGTCATGCCTTTACTCAGTGAACCGACTGCAAATAGCGTCTGTTCATTGACAGGATAATGGTGCTTCGTATCGGTGACACCAAATTGCCAATAGTGACGTTGGTTATTGGCGTCAATCACCCCAACAACCATGGCGGGAGATTGCTGTTCAACCAGAGTTGGCAACCACTGGTTAATGTCGCGACTTGCAGGCATACCGCAAACACGTTGCGCCTTTTGCGGTACCTCAGCAACGGGTGCGACGTTAGACAGTGTGCCACACCCTGTCAGCATGAAACCGAGCAGCAGCGTACTCGGGTGCGTTATGTGACAGGGGATGTTCATCAATTAATTCGCCGCGACACAAGGTTTGGCATCCAAACCCATCATCAATGTGCGTTTTTCACCCACTTTTTTTAGGCCAAAATTACTGCTGTGATAACGGTAAAATGCCTGATCACCGTTCATATTTTGGTAGGAGTAGCGTTTGCCGTTGAACCACGCATAGTCCCCCTCTATCGCCAGCTTATCGCTGCTACCACAAACAAACTTGAGTGCTGAGGCCGGTGGTGTGTTGAGCGGTGTTGGGATGATATTACAGGCTGATACCAACAGGGCCCCCGTCAGCATCCCGGAAAGGGCTAAAATCTTACGCATAATGCGGTTCTCTCTTTGAACGGGACGTTACGATTATATTAAGCGCACAGATAATAGGGCCTGCTTCCCTGGTAAGCAAAAACTAACCACTTCAATGTTTCTGAAATTTCATCTTGTGTGCTGGGAAAAACAACCAGTAGAGCCTTGTCGAAAACCCGTGTAGAATCGCCCGGTTTT
>DATERH010000366.1:0-17545 GCA_035271785.1 Buttiauxella sp. | reverse complement strand
AAACTTACAGAACAGAGCCATTTCATCGACATTACTCTCTTGCTCAAGCCGCCACGCGGGGCAGCACGAAGTGTTAAGAGGTGCAGTGTGCCACAACGTCCTTGCGGTAAGAAGAGCGGTTCCGCTGTTATGTGCTGATTATTAGGCCATTTCAGAGTATTGATTAACGTTTTCCGACTATGCTTGAAGGCGTCACTATTTTCCCAAGGAGTGGATTAATGTCTAACCCATTTATTAATGAGCTAAATCGCCTGGTTGGCAACCAACATGTGTTAACTGACGCGGCCAAAACAGCGCGTTATCGCAAAGGTTTCCGCTCCGGCCAGGGCGATGCGCTGGCAGTGGTTTTCCCCGGGACTTTGCTTGAGTTATGGCGAGTGCTGAGCGCGTGTGTCAACACCGACAAAATCATTCTCATGCAGGCCGCCAATACCGGCTTAACCGAAGGTTCAACCCCGAATGGCAACGATTACGATCGTGAAATTGTCATCATCAGCACGCTGCGTCTGGATAAATTACAGTTACTGGATGACGGCAAGCAGGTGTTAGCGTTTCCTGGCAGCACGCTCTATCAACTGGAAAAAGCGCTTAAGCCCCTTGGACGTGAACCGCACTCGGTTATCGGTTCGTCGTGTATTGGCGCATCGGTAATTGGCGGGATTTGTAATAACTCCGGCGGCTCACTGGTAAAACGCGGGCCTGCCTATACTGAGATGGCGCTGTACGCGCGTATTGATGAACAAGGTAAATTAACCCTGGTGAACCATCTGGGTATCGACCTTGGTGTCACACCGGAACAAATTCTCGGTACGCTCGATGACGAGCGAGTGAAGCCAGAAAATGTGCTCCACGACCAGCGCCAGGCTTCCGATAAAGATTATGCCGAGCGCGTGCGCGACGTGGATGCTGACTCACCATCACGCTTTAATGCTGACCCAAGCCGCCTTTTTGAAGCCTCTGGCTGCGCGGGGAAACTCGCCGTCTTTGCCGTACGCCTCGACACGTTTGTCGCCGAAAAGCAAAACGAAGTGTTTTACATCGGCACCAACAAACCTGAAGTGCTGACCGAAATCCGCCGCCATATTCTGGCTAATTTTGCAAACCTGCCGGTGGCAGGCGAATACATGCACCGTGATATTTACGATATTGCCGAAGTGTACGGCAAAGACACGTTCATGATGATCGACAAACTCGGCACCGATAAAATGCCGCTGTTCTTTACCCTAAAAGGCCGCACCGATGCGTGGTTTGAGAAAGTCCCCTTCATTAAACCTCACTTCACCGACCGGGTTTTACAGCGCCTGTGTAACTGGAGCCCGAGCCACTTACCGCCACGCATGAAAGAGTGGCGTGGAAAATACGAACACCATCTGTTGTTGAAGATGTCGGGTGAAGGAATTGCCGAAGCGCGCAACTGGCTAGAGAGTTATTTTCAGCAGGCTGAAGGTGGCTTTTTCATCTGCACGCCAACTGAAGGGGCGAAGGCGTTTTTACACCGTTTTGCTGCCGCAGGTGCCGCTGTGCGTTATCACGCGGTTCATGCCAACGAAGTAGAAGATATTCTGGCGCTTGATATTGCTCTACGTCGTAACGACCAGGAGTGGTTTGAGAAATTACCGCCGGAAATCAGCAGCCAAATAAGCCATAGCCTGTATTACGGCCACTTTATGTGCCATGTCTTCCATCAAGACTACATTGTGAAGAAAGGGGTTGATGTGCACGCACTCAAAGAGCAGATGCTCGCGTTGCTCCGCACGCGTGGTGCGCAATATCCGGCTGAGCATAACGTCGGGCATTTGTATGAAGCGCCTGACAGCTTAAAACAGTTTTATCAGGTGAATGATCCGACGAACAGTATGAACCCAGGTATTGGCAAAACCACTAAGCGTAAGTGGTGGGAGGAACAGGCCTGTAGCCATGAGCATGACCACGGGCCTCATTAACTGTTGCCGTCAAATGCCAGACAGGGTCTGTATAACGGATATGGCTTTAGTCATCCAACGCATTCCCGCTAGTGCTGTTATTCGCCATCTGCGCAGACTTTTGCTTTTTATACGCCAGAGCTGATGAAGGAACCGGTGTCACCTTGCCGGTTTCCATCCAGTTGCGTAAGCGGTTTGCATCAGCAAAGTGGGTATATTTCCCGAAGGCATCCAACACCACCAGCGCCACCGGGCGGCTGTTAATCATAGTGCGCATCACCAGGCAGTGTCCGGCATTGTTGGTAAAGCCGGTTTTGGTGAGCTGAATATTCCATTTGTTGTTGTAAACCAAATGGTTAGTGTTACGGAATGGCAGCGTGTAAGCCGGATTGGCAAAGGTCGCCATATCTTCTTTGGTGGTGCTCAACTGGCCAAGCAACGGATATTGCTCTGAAGCAATCAGCATTTTGGACAAGTCACGCGCCGTGGAAACGTTTTGAATCGACAATCCGGTCGGTTCAACGTAACGCGTGTGTGTCATGCCCAGGGATTTTGCTTTCGCATTCATCGCGTTAATAAACGCGTTATAACCACCAGGATAATGATGCGCCAGACTTGCCGCAGCGCGGTTCTCTGAGGACATTAAAGCCAGTAACATCATATCCTTACGGTTGATTTTACTGTTCAAACGCACACGAGAGTAAATGCCTTTCATTTCTGGGGTTTGGCTGATGTCGATATTCAGCATCTCATCCATCGGCAAATTCGCATCCAGAACCACCATCGCCGTCATCAATTTGGTTATCGAGGCAATGGGGCGCACCAGATCAGGATGGCTGGAATACAAAATTTTATTGGTTTGTAGATCGACGATCATGGCACTGCCCGAGGCTATTTCCTGCCCGGCAGTAACCTGTTGTGCGGTGGCTTTAGTCGCAGCCTGAGAAGCGAATGGTACGGTAATCATCAGCGCAAGGCTGAGCAACGATAGACGGATTTTTGTCGGCATGGTGACACTTCTGTAATTATTCAATTATGTTATGGTCCATCGAATCTATTCACAACGCGAATGAATAAAACGAGGCGCCAGCATAATACTCTGACGCCCCGGGAAACTGCCACAATAGAATGTAATTGTTTATACCTATCAGAAGAGTCGGTATCCATAACCCCACAGAATGACGCTCATGGCAAGAAGCACTTCAAGCACCAGTACCCCAATGGCGAGCGTTGAACTTGAGAAACTCATTCCCTCTTCTTTATCGATGCCCAAGAATTCAGGCACCCCGACATACAACAGATAACCGGTATAAATCAGTGCGGTAGCACCCACCAGGACACACAACCACACCAGCGGATACAGTGCTACCAGGCCACTGAGAAACAGCGGAGTCGCCACATATCCGGCAAACACCATGCAACGAGCCAATGACGGGCGATGTGGATAGTTACGTGCCATCCACCAAATGATACGCCCCATCACAGCAACACCTGCCAACATCAATGCATAAAACAGTACACCTAAATAGAATCCGGTAAACATCGACAATTGAACGAAGGTACCATCACCAAAATTCCAGCCAATTTGGGTTGTGCCAATAAACGCACAGATAACCGGAATGGCCGCCATGATTAACACATGGTGAGTGTAGTGATGCGATATTGTTTCGTTCTCACGTTTTATGTTCTGCATTTCACGATTAGGATGGGAAAAAAGCCCCCAGACATGACTCATAACGCCTCCTGACAAGTCAAAAAAATCGATTAAGCACAACCAAAGTATAATGCACAGCGCTAGATTGTTTTTTAATCAGGTAAAAATAAGTGGCGAAGCGGAACCACGCCTCCAACGATCGCACCCGCTATACTTAGGCAGTACAAATACAAGGAATGACATTTAATACTGTGGATATGAATAATCTGATCGCGCATTACGGCTACGCCGCTTTGATTTTGGGCAGTATGGCTGAAGGGGAAACGGTGACTCTGTTGGGTGGCATTGCAGCACACCAGGGGCTGCTGAAATTTCCGCTAGTGGTTTTCTGCGTGGCGCTCGGTGGCATGATCGGCGACCAACTGCTGTATCTGCTTGGCAGACGTTTTCGCGGCTCCCTTCCTCAACGATTTCAAAAACACAAAAAGAAGATCGTCAAAGCGCAAGATCTTATCAACCGTCATCCTTATGGTTTTGTCATCGGATCGCGCTTTATGTACGGCTTCCGGGTGATAGGGCCGATCTTGATCGGTGCCAGCCACCTGCCTCCAAAAATTTTTCTGCCGCTCAACATTGCGGGCGCATTCCTTTGGGCCACGATTTTCACCACTCTGGGCTATATGGGCGGCGAAGTTGTTGGCCCGTGGCTACATAACCTGGACCAACATGTTAAGCACGGGATTTGGCTCGTCGGTGTAGTGGCGGTGGTGTGGCTGGTGCGTTACGGGTTTAAACGCCGCGAGAGCAAAAAGTAAGTTTACCCTTTTGGTTTGAAGTGGGGGTTGGCAAACATAAAACCGCCGTCGACGATAAACGATTGTCCGGTGGTGTAACTGGCACTGTCAGAACACAGCCATGCCACCAGGCTCGCAATTTCTTCGGTATCGCCCGCTCGCCCTAAAGGGATTTCAGGAATTCGGCTCTTGACTCCATCACCTTCCCCCATGTTGTTCATCGGTGTGGCGATGGCTCCGGGGGCGACGGCATTAACCAGAATTTTATGATGTACCAGTTCCATGGCCATGGATTTGGTTAGCCCGCCCAACGCATGTTTTGCCGCAGTATAGGCGCAGGCTTCAGGAAGAGGAGTGTGCTCGTGAACCGACGTGATATTCACAATCCGACCGCCATTGCCCTGAGCAATCATGGCGCGCGCAACTTTCTGCGAGCAAATAAAGGCACCGTCAACATCCACAGTGAACAGCTCACGCCATTCTTCCAGGGTGACATCAAGGAACGGATTTTTACTCATTGCTCCGGCGTTATTCACCAGCGCGTCCACGCGACCAAAGCGGTGAATCAACTCATCAATACCCGCAGCACCCTCAGGCAGATGGGCCAAATCAAGCTGGACTGTCTCGGCACGCCGCCCAAAACCGCTGACCTGACGTGCCGTTTCTTGTGCAGCCTGTTCGTCTGAATGCCAGGTGATGCCAACGTCATAACCCTGTTGAGCCAGTATCAACGCACATTTTTTGCCAATACCTGAATCCGACGCTGTAACGATAGCCACTTTGTTAGCTGCACTCATCACCCTCTCCTGACTATTTTTCACCCAGAGTGTAATTATAGGAGGTGGCGAAAGAAGCGTATTCGTTGAGACAGATGATAAACATCTTGTCCTGGCCATTAACGTAGATCGGGCAAACGCAGCGCCCCCGATATAACCCAGTGAACCAACCGCTATGCCTTACCTGCCTGATAACCCCCGCCTAAAGAAGAGATCAGTTGCACATCAGCGTTTAGCCACTGGCCATGAAGCTGAATGGCTTTTGCCTGTTCAGACAAGTCCGGTAATGTCGCCGCACTCATCCGCGCACCGGAAATAATCCCCGCTTTGTAACGTGCTTGCGCCAAAGCTTTGAGTTTTTTCGTGCCTTGCAAAATGGTGCGTTGATGCTCGTTTTCCGCCGCAACTGCATTCAGTTGGCTGGAGGCTTTCTCAACGTCGTTTACCGCACCGACCACCGCTTTGTTGTAGCTGGCAATCGACAAATTACTTTCTGCCCGCACAATATCGAGGTTGGCATTCAGTCGGCCACTGTCGAAAATAGGCAGCGTCAAGCCGCCAATCACGCCCATTTGCTGGGCTGAGCCACGGAACAAATCACTCAAGTGCAACGCATCGTTTTGCAGGAAAGCACTCAGATTTACATCAGGATAAAACGCGGCTTTAGCAGCATCAACACTGCTGAGGGAAGATTCGATGTACCAGTGCGCTTCCTGAAGATCAGGGCGGCGAGCCAGCAACTCATAACCCAGATGGTCTGGCGCACGGCTCCTGACTTTAGGTAGCGGGACAGGTTTAATATTTGCAGCGGCATGTGCATCGCCAGTTATCGCTGCAAGCTGTGCTTTAGCGATGTTAATACGCCCGTCGATGTCATCAATCTGCTGCTGGGTTTTCACGAAATCGATATTGGATTCTACGTCGTCAACTGATGAGTTAATCCCATGCGCGTACAGATCGGTTTCGATATTGACGATATTCTTCTGCGCCGCCAGCGTTTGTTGTTTGACATCCTTTAACGCCAGCAGCGTCTGCGTGTCCCAATACAAGCGCACGATATTGGCAGAAATCACCTGTTTCGCCTGTGCAAGCTCGGCCTGTTTCGCTCTCATCACGCCGACTTTCGCTTCAACTTCTGCGCGATTCTTACCCCACAAGTCCAGATCCCAACTGGCTGTCAGGCCAAAGTTACCGTTGGTGTAGTACGGGCCAGTGGTGCCAGCTGCCGGGTCAGTCAGGGCAAACGGCCCCATCACCCCTTCCTGGGACATTTTCTGGCGCTCGAGATTGGCTGAGAAATCCATTTGTGGGCCATCGCTGGCTTCCTGCATCTTTGTTTGTGCCTGGGCAAGCCTAATACGCTGTTGCACCACCGCGAGATCCGGCGAGTCTTTCAGCGAACGCTCGACCAGGTGGTCTATTTGGCTGTCATGATAACCTCGCCACCAATCGCTACCTGGCCAGCCATGAGCCAACTCCGCAGGAAGTTTGGTTTCTATCTGTTGTGGGAGTGTTTTTTGTGCGAGAGCAGCATCATCTTTGTGCATCGGTGCACAGCCAGACAATACCAGCATTAACGCAATACCAGTCGCCGTAAGAGGGAAATGTGAGGAAGTCATAATGAGCCACAGAGTAAAAGAAAGCACTCAGGTTACGCATTCCGCAAGGTAAAAGTTTAGGTATCAGTGGCAATACACGGATGGTTAAAAAGGGATACAATTTGAAACTAGTTACCATAGTGACTATTTGCCTGCTATTAATAGTTGTGATAACCATAACCACGGCTTTTCTTTACCCTACCCATTAACTTAACCAGGCTTCTGGTGCCAATAACGGTTCTGCGAACAGGAGTTGCAATGATGCAGAACATTTATGACAACCCAGCGTTTTTTTGCAGGGTACGCCACGCTCAATCGATGATTTGCTTACTTGCAGCACGTAAACCGCTCATCTAATCACCGTCGGTTTATCTCAATTTCCGTTTACGGGGAGGCAACTCCCCCTGCCACCAACATCCTTGCCTATACTATTTAGACACTAGCCATAAGATGGGGTGTTGAAATGAAAATTATTCTTTGGGCTGTTTTGATTATTTTTATTATTGGCTTACTGGTCGTGACCGGCGTGTTTAAGATGATTTTTTAATGACGGTGGGTGCCATATTTCTGGCACCCGTTTGTTATTTTTGGGGGGCTGCACTGTCACTGCCTGGCTCCCAGCGGTACCCCTTCCTCTCACGCTTCACATGCCCGAATCCAGACGAAATATGCGCAACAGCCACCCAATTCCCTTCTTAGGTTATCTGCTTTAGCACGCGTTCGCGTGTCGCGGCAGCTTGCTTTTGGTTTTGTCCTCAAATAGTCGGTTCAACTTGCGAATAGTGTTAGTGAGGCTTTATTATCACTCCAATTGATTGGAGAAATAATGACTATCAAAGAAAATGATTTCCGTAAAATAGACCTCAACTTGTTGATTGCTTTTGCGGTTTTATTTCGCGAACAGAGCGTGTCACTGGCGGCAGATAAACTGCATCTTGGCCAGCCCGCAGTCAGCGGTTCGCTGGCACGTCTGCGTGAAATGTTTGATGACCCGTTGTTTATTCGCAGCGGCCATCGTATGCAGCCCACGGCTCGTGCAACAGAGTTGCACGCTGAATTGATGCCACTGCTTGAACAGTTACAAAGTGCGTTGTTCCAGCAGGCAGAATTCAACCCCGCCAACACCAAAGCGACAATCACCATCGGCATGACCGACTGGGTGGAAATGTGGCTCATGCCGCAGCTGGTGCCAGCACTGCACGCGCAAGCGCCTGGCGTGCGCCTGAATGTCGTCGCCAGTGACCCGTTTACCGATGCGCAGCGTCTGGAAGGTGGGGATCTGGATATGGCCATCAGCGTGGCTAACCAGCCCGCACGCTGGATGGAGCGCGAATTATTGACGCAGATGGAGTTTGTAACGCTCTGGCACCCTGCACAGTTACAGCTCGACACCCCGTTGTCTGCTGAGATTTATGCAGCACAACAACACGTACTGGTGAGTTATCGTGAAACTGCCAGTAGTCATATCGATACACTGTTAGCCAAACAAGGTTTGAAACGTGAGATTAACTACACCACACCGCATTTTTCTGCGTTGCCGGGGTTATTAAGCATGATGCCAATGCTGGCGACAGTGCCACAGGGTTTGAGTGAGAACTGGCAGCAAACCTGGGGACTGAGCAGCAGCCCCGTGCCGTTGGAAATTGCGCCGTTTGAGGTGGCGTTGTTATGGCATCAGCGCCATAACAGTGATGCGGCGCTGATGTGGGTTCGTGGGTTTATTAAGCGGTTAGTGGGTTAACCCCCCCTCGCCCAGGCCCTCTCCTTTAAGGAGAGGGAGAAAACAGGTTATCCCTTCTCGGGTGAGGGCAAAAACAAATCACGCCTTCAAACTCGCCCCATTCGTCGTAATCACTTCTTTATACCAGTTGAAGCTTTTCTTACGGGAACGCGCCAGCGTGCCGTTGCCCTGGTCATCGCGGTCGACATAAATAAACCCGTAGCGTTTAGACAGTTCGGCTTTCGATGCACTCACCAGATCGATTGGCCCCCAACAGGTGTAACCCAACACCTCAACCCCATCTTCAATCGCTTCACCCACTTGCACTAAATGGTCGTTGAGATAGCTGATGCGGTAATCATCATGCACCGTGCCGTCGGCTTCAAGTTTGTCTTTCGCCCCTAAGCCGTTTTCAACAATAAACAATGGCTTCTGATAGCGATCCCACAGTTTGTTGAGCAAAATACGCAGGCCAATAGGGTCGATTTGCCAGCCCCATTCGGAACTTGCCAGATGCGGGTTTGGCACCATATTCAGAATATTGCCGCGCGCTTTAGCATTCAGCTCTTCATCGGCAGTGACGCAGCCGGACATGTAGTAACTGAAGGAGATAAAGTCGATAGTGTTTTTTAGTGCCTGGCGGTCGCTGTCCGAGATTTCCACATTGATATTGTTATCGCGGAAATAGCGCAGCATGTAGCCCGGATATTCGCCACGGCATTGCACATCGCCGAAGAACAGCCAACTGCGGTTTTCCTGCATGGTTTCCAGCACATCTTCCGGCTTGCAGCTCAGGGGATACATCAGGCCACCCAGCAGCATATTACCCATTTTCGCATCAGGAATGATGTCATGGCAGGCTTTCACCGCCAGCGCACTGGCGACCAACTGGTGATGAATCGCCTGATAAATTTCAGCTTTGCTGCTTTTTTCCGGCAGTCCAACTCCTGTCATTGGGGCGTGCAACGCCATATTGATTTCGTTAAACGTCAGCCAAAGTTTTACTTTGTTTTTGAAACGGGTGAAGACAGTACGCGCATAACGCTCAAAGAAAGTGATGGTTTCACGGTTGCCCCAGCCACCGTAGTTTTTCACCAGCCCCCACGGCATTTCGTAATGCGACAACGTCACCATCGGCTTGATATTGTGTTTCGCCAGTTCATCGAACAGACGGTCATAGTATGCAAGGCCCGCTTCATTGGGCTGAATTTCGTCCCCGTTCGGGAAGATACGCGTCCAGGCAATCGAAACCCGCAGGCAGCTGAAGCCCATTTCCGCAAACAGCGCGATGTCTTCCGGGTAGCGATGATAAAAATCAATAGCGATATCTTTAAGGCCAAAGTCACCCGGCTTGCGTTCAACGGTGTCGCTTAATACGCCGTTGGGTTGAAGATCGGAGGTCGAAACGCCCTTGCCATCTTCCTGCCATGCGCCTTCCACCTGATTTGCGGCAATCGCGCCGCCCCACAAAAACGTCTCAGGAAATGCTTTCATCTATTTCTCCTTTATTTAGAACCCGAAAAAATTCGAGTTACAGGAAAGCTGCCAACACACCTGTAACTTGAAGTATGAAGGGGTTAGCGGTTTACCATCAGGAACGGCATACCAGAGTCAATTGCATGTTCATTTGAATTGCGCGTAACACTTTTGTATTCGTCGCTGTTGCTGATAATGATCGGCGTTGCGAGGTCATATCCGGCATCCAGAATGGCTTGCCTGTCGAATTCAATCAGCAAATCGCCGGGCTTGATTTTGTCCCCCACTTTCACATGGCTCGTGAAGTGCTCACCATTGAGTTTTACGGTATCAATACCGATATGAATCAGTACTTCGATGCCGCTATTGCTAAGCAAACCAATGGCATGGCGCGTCTGAAATAACGAGGCAACTTCACCATAAAACGGGGCGATAACTTTACCGGTGAGCGGAATAATCGCCGCCCCTTCGCCAAGTAACCCACTGGCGAAAGTGGAATCAGGCACTTCATTCATCGCCAGAACGGTGCCGCTCATTGGCGCAAGAATGTCGTTTTCTGTTGGCTGGGCAATAACGATTTCAGTATCCACTTCACTGCGAGGTAATCCTGCAAAAAAGGTCATCACACACGCGAGAACAAACGCAAGCCCGGTTCCCAGAAGCGCGCCCCACACGGACATATCAACCCCTGTGGGCGGGATAATCTGTGAAAATGTGAACACGCTCACCAGACCGAAGGAAAACACGCTGGTCTGGCAGTAACCGATAATCACGCCACCTACAGCCCCTGCCACACAACCAAAAATAAACGGACGACGATTTGGCAGTGTCACCCCATACACGGCCGGTTCGGTGATACCGAAGATTCCCGCCGTAACCGCCGATCCTGCCAGTACTTTTAGCTTCTTATCGCGGGTGCGAAGTAACACGCCCAACGTCGCGCCCACCTGCCCCATTACCGCGGGCAATAACAAAGGCACCATCGTGTCGTAGCCGAGCACGCTCAAATTGTTGATCATCAACGGGACTAAACCCCAGTGCAGGCCAAAAATGACACAAATCTGCCAGACGGCCCCCATAAATCCGCCCGCCAGCCATGGTGCAAAGGCATAAATCGCCTGATAACCATGTGCCAGAATCTGGCTCAGCCAGGTCGCTGCCGGGCCAATCAGTAAGAATGTCAGCGGTACAGTGATGGCGAGACAAAACAGCGGCGTAAAGAAGTTACGCACCGCAGAAGGCAGCAGTTTGTTGAAGTGCTTCTCCAGCCAGCAACTCACCCACGCGGCAAAAATTATCGGGATCACCGATGAACTGTAGTTGATGAAGGTTATCGGTATGCCAAGAAAATACTCTTGAACGCCACCCGGCTGGCTGGTCAATTCAAACGCTTGCAGCATAAGCGGATGCGTCAGCGCACCGCCAATCGCCATAGTAAGAAAAGGATTGCCGCCGAATTTCTTACCGGCTGTGTAACCCAGCACCAGCGGGAAGAAGTAAAACAGCGAATCGCTTGCAGCGAACCAAATTTTATAAGTTCCGCTATCGGCGGCAAGCCAGCCACAGACAATAGCTAGCGCCAGCAAACCTTTCAGAATCCCCGAAGCAGCCATCACACCAAGGAATGGAGTAAATATTCCTGAGACAATATCAATCAGCCGCCCCAGCAGATTGACCTTCTGTGCCGATGTTTGCGGCACTTGTTCCTGGTCGTCAGTTATCCCGGCCAGGGCCCGCACCGAGTTGTATACATCGTGCACATGGTTGCCAATCACCACCTGGAATTGCCCGCCGCTTTCTACCACCATAATCACGCCAGGATTTTTTTTCAGGGCATCTGCATTAGCATTTTTATCGTCTTTAAGCTTAAAACGCAGCCGCGTGGCACAATGCACGAGGCTGACTATATTTTCTCGCCCACCGACCTGGGTCAGAATATCTCTGGCAACGTCTTGATATACAATCATTCTTCCTTTCACCTTGCGAAATATTTGTCTGAGTAAAAATCAAAAAAAACCTGAGACCGACTTCTCACAAGGAGAAACCAGTGCTCAGGTTTTGCCTGCCGTAGCAGTAACAATCCGTTTTGTTATCGTCGGCCATTCGGCACACCGCTATGAAACTTTAAGACTCTCTTTGCGTACTCGCTCAATGTGAATAGCGAGGAACATAATTTCTTCGGTCGTCAAATCACGCTGATAATCGGTCACCAAATGGCGGTTAATCTTTTCAGCACAACGCCAGGCTTGAGGATAATTATCTTTCACCGCCGCATGTAGCGTTGCATCATCATCCGCCACCACGTTGCGGCTCAGCATACGTTGGGCAAAAAATTTCAGGTGCGTGACAAAGCGCTGATAACTTAGGCTATCTTCATCGTATTCAATGCGTAACTGGTACTTCACGATCTGCAATATTTCCTGCATCACGCGAGTCACGTGCATCACTTCAGGCATTTCGCTGTTCAGTTGTGCCGTCACCAGGTGCAGCGCAATAAACCCCGCTTCATCTTCCGCCAGTTGAACATCAAGGCGTTTTTCGATGATTGCCAGCGCTTCCTGTCCGAGTAAAAACTCTTTGGGATACAGTCGTTTGATTTCCCATAACAGCACGTTACGAATCGCCACACCTTTCTTTTGCCGCTCAATCGCAAAATGGCAGTGATCGGTCAGCGTGATGTAGAGGCTGTCTTGTAATTTCCCCAATCGTTGCCGTGAAAGTTCAATAATGCGATCGCATGTTGTCATCACTTCCAACGGAATCTGACTGAGCAATTCCCCTAAGCGCGCAACCAGTTCGTCGCTTTGGAGGGCGAAAACCTTTTCGATTTTGTCCTTTTCAAGCGCTTCACCAATATGTTTCTGAAACCCCAGACCACGGCCCATCACAACTTGTTCACGACCGTGTTCGTCCAGAATCACCACAACATTGTTATTGAGTATTTTGGCGATCTTCATAGAAACCCCAGAAACAAAAAAACCTGACCTCCGGCACAGGCCAGAAAATCAGGTTTTGTCTGCAAAAGCAGTAACAATCCAGTCTGATCACTCTACCAGTTTCGTTTCGCCTCTCAATGCCACAAGGAGAAAAGCGTGACGGCTGTCGCGAGTTTACTTGTGCGGATTAACGAATAGTTGCTGCACAAATTCCGCATAAGCTGGTCGCCAGACATCCATCTCATGCCCCAGTCCTGGGTATTGTTTGTAAGTAAACTTCACCCCTTGCTGTTCAAGCTGGCTCTTCAGCCCGGCGATATCTTTACCCGTGACACCATCTTTTTCCCCCACCACCAGGGTTAAGTTACGTAACTGCTGGTTAATCGCCTTCGGTTGTGAGAGCTGCCGGGAAACAGCTTCATTAGGCACGGTGGTGGTGGTCACGCCGCTAAATGTTGCCAACCAGCCAAAACTATCCAAATGGCTCATCCCGGAAACCAGCACCTGATAACCGCCTTGCGATAAGCCCGCTAACGCCCTGCCCGCAGCCTCTTTGCGCGTGGTAAAACGGCTGTCAATCAGCGGGATAATGTCCTGCATCAGCTCTTTATCTGCCGCACTCGCGTTAAGAGGATAGAAATCTTTGCGCCGCTCAACGGGCGGGAAGTTTTCTGCCACTGCCTGTTGAATGTCCGTTTCGGTATCCGGCACGACAACCAGCATGGGCTTAATTTTGCCTTCAGCCAGTAAGTTATCCATGATTTGTGGAATGCGCCCCTGAGTGATGGCTGACAGGCCAGTATCGCCAAAGCCGTGATAAAAATAGAGCACCGGCAGTGGTTCACCGCCAGGTTTGTAGCCCGGCGGTGTCCAGACATAAATCTGGCGCTCAGCCTGCAAGGCACTTGAATGATAGGTTAACGTACGCAGGTCACCGTGTGGTACGGCGCGTTCATCTAAAATGCCACCGGGTACGAGGACAAGACTGGTGTTAACCTGGCGTTGAGGCTTGGTGAAGCGACTACCGGTATCAATGCTGCGAAAGCCATCTATATCAAAATAGTATTCGTAAAGATTTGGCTTAAGGGACGCACTGGTCCAGGACCAGACTCCAGATTCATCGCGTTTCAGATCCTGTGTGACCTGGTTGTCTGAGGTACTGCCGATGACAACCGAAACTCGTTTTGCCGAGGGTGCAAACAAACGGTACGTCACGGAGTTATCGCTATTCAGGCTCGTAATATATTGGCTAACCGGCACTGTCGCGGCCGGGGTAGCGGGCAACGCTAACGCCTGAAAAGGTGGCGTGCTCAGCAGCCCCACGACAAATAATGATAAATAACGCAGCTTAATTTTCATCATGTTTCCTTATTTAATCTATTATGTTGTTCATCAGCATCATCCATTTTTACCACCACACTTCAGCCTGTGCGCCGATGGCAATTTGGTCGTTTTTCTCATCCGCGAAACTAAAATTATCCAGTTCATTATTCAGCGAATGAATATATGTGCCATAGAAACGTATTTCCGGACGTGACGTTAACATACTGGTGTTAACCTTGAATGCGTGGTAGAGCGTAGTTTTATAACCGGATTCAGTAAATTCGTCGCCAGATTTATCGGTATTTTCCTGGTTGAAGTAACCTAATTCAATTCCCGTCTGGTTATATTTATCCCAGATATAGGCTGGGCGGACAACTGCACGAACGCTTTCAAAGTCAGTATGCGCCCCGGTTTCATAGCTATAAACATCTTCACCGCGTGAATAAACCAGCGCATTAGCCAAAATAATATTGTCGCTTAAATAGGTTTCACCTTGTGAGACAATTCTCAAAGCGGTACCACCGGTATGATCACCGTAATAACGACCATTAAATGAAGTGTAAGGGCTTGAGCCTGAGTAACGGGCAAAACTGCTCGCTAGAGAATTATTTGCAACCAGCAAACTAAATTCGTTAAACCCGCCGTCGTCAAAATATTGCTTCAACGCTGTGCCAACCATCCAGGTATCTTTCCAGCGATAATAGCTATTATTGTCTTCATTATTGTTTTGCGTATCATTCTGGTTCACCATGGCATAGCGCCCATTAACCATAAGTTCAGCTTTATCCCATAACGGAATCGACTTATAACGCGCATCAATAGTATTAATATTCAGTTTCTGCGATTTGCTGAGATCCTGGTTATAACCGTCCACGTCTTCACGAATTAGCGCAACGTCCAGCTTCCCGGCACCCAGTTTCATGTCCTGAATACCCAAGCCGCCACCGCCATCGGTGCGTTGAGTTTTCCAGTCCAGCATCTGGATTTCATACATCGGCAGCTGATGCTTACCAACCCAGAAATCGGCTTCAGGCGCAAAGGGTAAGAAGCCCTTAGTGTTAACATAAAGATCTGAAAATTGGAGGTAATTTTCATTATTCGCATTATCACCAAACCAGCCTGCAGAATATTGCTGGCCGACATTCCCGTCCAGTTGTACGACCGCGTGAACCGTTTTACCCCCTTCGTTATAGACCCGCTGCGATAGCTTTAAATCAAACCAGTTACTGTATTCGTTCCCCAAACGCCCTAATGAACCGATAGCCCAGGATTTTGGTGCGCCTTCCGTGGTGGTTCCCCAACCCGAGCGGAAATATCCGTTATAGCTGAAACCAATATCCTCCTTCACAAATTTGCTGAGGTCGCTCATGGTCATTGCCGAAACTTTTGAGGTCGTATTATCAGATGACGGTGAGGTTGGAGGTGGAGTTGTTTCGACTAATACTTCATCAGGTCGACTGGTTTTCCTTGTTAATACATTCATAGAAGAAATACTTCTGCGATTAGTTTCCTCCTGTGATTTATAATATTGCAGTTCTTTTTTCGTTTCCTGTAAATCATTTTCTAACAATTCCAGACGTTGCTCTATGGAAAGTTTGGTGCTGCTTTGTGCATTAAGCGGAAAGACCAGAGCAACCATCAACAATGTCGTGGCCAGGTAATGTGATTTAATATCCATATATAAAACCCCAGATGTCAGGCAATCAATAACTTAATTTCGAATTGGCTTGTGACAAAAACAAAAAAACCCGACTCCCATTAAGAATGGGAATCAGGTTTTGCCTGCTTATGCAGTAACAATCCAATAATAGCTTACGCCGGAGATAATAATCGCCAACAAATCTTTGGCAACGTTTATTTAAAAACTTTGTGAGCGCCCTCTGGTTTTGAGTTCATTAGATTAGCGAATCCTTTAATTATAAAGTCTTAATTGCCCGACTAATTTCCGCCGATGTTTTATACGTCCTGATCTCAGTAAATAACCCTGTGGCTTCAGTATATTCTTTACGCAAATACCCCAACCACTGTTTGATACGCGCAACGTGATACATACCCGTATCACCCTGCTTTTCCAGTTGACTGTACTTTTGCAGTAATTTCACTACGTCCGGCCACGGCATACGCGGTTCGTTATATTTAATCACGCGGCTTAAGTTCGGCACATTCAGCGCGCCACGCCCGATCATGACCGAATCGCAACCCGTTGCCGCCATGCAGTCTTGCGCGCTCTGCCAGTCCCAGATTTCACCGTTGGCAATCACCGGAATAGATAAACGCTTGCGGATTTCACCAATCGCCGCCCAGTTTATCCGCTCGGCTTTATAACCGTCTTCTTTGGTTCGCCCGTGCACCACAAGCTCGGTGGCACCGGCCTGTTGCACCGCATCGGCAATTTCAAACTGGCGGGAATCGCTGTCCCAGCCGAGGCGAATTTTGACGGTGACGGGTAAATGCGCGGGCACCGCTTCACGCATCGCCTTTGCGCCACGGTAAATCGAATCGGGATCTTTAAGCAAAGTGGCACCGCCACCGCTGCCGTTCACCAGTTTGGATGGGCAACCGCAGTTGAGATCAACGCCCCAGGAACCCAGTTCCACCGCGCGGGCGGCGTTTTCAGCCAGCCATTGCGGGTGTTGCCCCAGCAGTTGAATGCGCACTAATGTCCCGGATGAGGTGCGGCTGGCATGAGGCAGCTCAGGGCAAAGCTTATAGAAGGATTTTGCAGGCAGAAGCTGATCGACCACGCGCAGGAATTCGGTAATACACAAGTCGTAGTCATTAACCTCTGTCAGCAGTTCCCGAACCAGCGAGTCGAGAACCCCTTCCATTGGTGCCAGTAGCACGCGCATGAACGTTTTTCCGGTAAAAAAAAGAGGCGCTATGTTAGCACAAGCCGAATTGCTTTATAGAGCGGCTTATATCCCCTCAATCTCTGCCATTCAACTATTCGTCAATGCAATACCATCCAGATATCCATATATAAAACAAATTTTAACACATTGATTTAAAATAGTTAAAGTGACTCATGACGCATTAAAACAACTCAATGCATGCTGATATGTTTGCGAACTGAATCGATAAATAATCAACATGGAGTATCAAGATGGCAATTCCTGCATATATGTGGCTCAAGGATGATGGTGGCACAAACATTAAAGGTTCGGTCGATATAAAGGATCGTGAACATAGCATTGAGATTTTAGGATTTGGGCACGGTGTATATCTTCCAACCGATAACAACACCGGCAAAATAACCGGTACGCGCATTCACTCTGCATTGTCCTTTGATAAAGAGTTTGATTCATCCAGCCCGTATCTCTACAAGGCTGTGGCTAAAGGGCAAACC
>DATERH010000365.1:0-3447 GCA_035271785.1 Buttiauxella sp. | reverse complement strand
GTTAAAGCTACAACCTGTAGCTGTCTTTCATCACAGGACCACTGGCTGCCATGCAAGAGCAATATCGCCCGGAAGAGATAGAATCCAACGTACAGCTTCACTGGCAAGAGAAGCGTACTTTTGAAGTAACCGAAGACGAAGGCAAAGAGAAGTATTACTGCCTCTCGATGCTACCCTATCCTTCTGGCCGACTACACATGGGCCACGTTCGTAACTACACCATCGGTGATGTTATCGCGCGTTACCAGCGCATGCTGGGCAAAAACGTTCTTCAGCCGATCGGTTGGGATGCATTTGGTCTGCCCGCAGAAGGGGCGGCGGTAAAAAATAACACCGCACCTGCACCGTGGACTTACGACAATATCAACTACATGAAGAACCAGCTCAAAACGCTGGGCTTTGGCTATGACTGGAGCCGCGAGCTGGCGACCTGTACCCCAGAATACTACCGTTGGGAACAGCAGTTCTTCACTCAGCTGTATACCAAAGGCCTGGTGTACAAAAAAACGTCTGCGGTCAACTGGTGCCCGAATGACCAGACTGTTCTGGCAAACGAACAGGTCATCGACGGCTGCTGCTGGCGTTGTGATTCCAAAGTTGAACGTAAAGAGATCCCACAGTGGTTTATCAAAATCACCGCTTACGCGGACGAACTGTTAAACGATCTCGATACGCTGGACCATTGGCCTGAGCAGGTCAAAACCATGCAGCGCAACTGGATTGGCCGTTCTGAAGGCGTTGAGATTACTTTCGACGTTGAAAACAGCGCTGAAAAACTGACTGTGTACACCACCCGCCCGGACACCTTTATGGGTGTGACTTATCTGGCGGTTGCGGCAGGTCACCCTATCGCGCAGCAAGCAGCAGTGAATAACCCAGAACTGGCTGCATTCGTCGATGAATGCCGTAATACCAAAGTTGCCGAAGCTGAAATGGCAACAATGGAGAAAAAAGGCGTTGCCACTGGCGTTAACGCTATTCACCCACTGACTGGCGAATCTGTCCCGGTTTGGGTGGCAAACTTTGTGTTAATGGAATATGGCACAGGTGCGGTAATGGCGGTTCCAGGCCACGATCAACGTGACTGGGAATTTGCGACCAAATACGGCCTGCAAATCAAACCTGTGATTCTGAATGCTGACGGCAGCGAACCTGATTTGTCCGCTGCGGCAATGACGGAAAAAGGCTCGCTGTTTAACTCCGGCGAATTCGACGGTCTGGACTTCCAGAACGGCTTTAACGCTATTGCCGACAAACTGGCCGCGAAAGGCGTTGGCGAGCGAAAAGTGAATTACCGTCTGCGCGACTGGGGCGTTTCCCGTCAGCGCTACTGGGGCGCACCAATTCCAATGGTGACTCTGGAAGATGGCACAGTCATGCCAACTCCGGAAGATCAGCTGCCGGTTATCCTGCCTGAAGATGTGGTCATGGACGGCATCACCAGCCCAATCAAAGCCGATCCTGAGTGGGCAAAAACCACCGTAAATGGCATGCCTGCCCTGCGTGAAACTGACACCTTCGATACCTTTATGGAATCGTCCTGGTACTACGCACGCTACACTAGCCCGCAGTACGACAAAGGGATGCTGGACTCTAAAGCCGCCAACTACTGGCTGCCAGTGGATATCTACATTGGTGGCATCGAACATGCCATCATGCACCTGCTTTACTTCCGCTTCTTCCACAAACTGATGCGCGATGCAGGCATGGTGACGTCTAACGAGCCTGCCAAACAGCTATTGTGTCAAGGTATGGTTCTGGCGGACGCGTTCTATTACACCGGTGTTAACGGTGAGCGTAACTGGGTTTCCCCTGCTGAAGCGATTGTAGAGCGTGACGAGAAAGGTCGTATTATCAAAGCCTGCGACGCACAGGGCAATGAACTGGTCTATGCTGGCATGAGCAAAATGTCGAAGTCGAAAAATAACGGCATCGACCCGCAAGTGATGGTTGAACGTTACGGCGCAGACACCGTTCGCTTGTTTATGATGTTTGCATCTCCTGCCGATATGACGCTGGAATGGCAGGAATCAGGCGTTGAAGGGGCAAACCGCTTCCTGAAACGTGTCTGGAGACTGGCTTATGAGCACACCAGCCGTGGTGCTGCACCAGCACTGGATATTGCCGCGCTGAACGATGATCAAAAAGCATTACGCCGTGATGTTCACAAAACCATCGCGAAAGTGACCGATGATGTTGGTCGTCGTCAGACCTTTAACACCGCGATCGCTGCCATCATGGAATTGATGAACAAGCTGGCGAAAGCGCCACAGGAAAACGATCAAGACCGTGCGCTGATGAACGAAGCGCTGGTGGCTGTTGTTCGTATGCTTTATCCGTTCACCCCGCACGTCTGCTTCGATATGTGGCAGTCTCTGGGTGGTGAAGGCGATATCGACAACGCACCGTGGCCTCAGGCTGATGAATCTGCGATGGTCGAAGACTCGCTGCTGGTTGTGGTGCAAGTGAACGGTAAAGTACGTGGCAAAATCACTGTTCCAGCTGATTCGACGCAAGAACAAGTGCAAGAACGCGCAGGTCAGGAACATCTGGTTGCGAAATATCTTGAGGGTGTGACCGTACGTAAAGTGATTTACGTTCCGGGCAAACTGCTCAACTTGGTTGTGGGCTAAGCGCAGGAGGAACCGTGCGACATCCCTTTATCAGCTTGTTAGTGACTTTGGCGGTGCTTGTCACCGCCGGGTGTGGTTTTCACCTGCGTGGCAGCACGCAGGTTCCGAATCAAATGAAAACATTGATTCTGAACTCTGGTGATCCAAATGGCCCATTGGCGCGTGAAGTTCGCTCTCAGTTACGCCTGAATGGCGTCACGATTGTGGAAGATACCGGTACGGGTGTTCGCAAGGATATTCCTTCCCTTCGCTTGTTGGCCAGTTCCAGGGCAGAGGATACCGCATCCATCTTCCAGGATGGGCGTACAGCGGAATATCAAATGGTCATGACGGTTTCAGCACAAGTGTTGATTCCAGGCGAGGATATCTACCCAATCAATGTCAAAGTGTATAAATCATACTTTGATAACCCACTGACGGCACTGGCAAAAGATGCAGAGAAAGATTTGCTGGTCCAAGAGATGTACGTCTCTGCCGCACAACAACTTATTCGTAAGCTGATGACGGTACATGCGGCTGAAGTTAAAGAAGCTAAAGAAGCCGAGAAACCGGTGACTGACACGCCGACAACTCCAGCAACATCAACAAGCCGTACGTCGACCACGCTATCGGCCACGTCTGGCAGCCAATGATTCGGTTGTACCCTGAACAACTTCGCGCGCAGCTCAGTGATGGGCTGCGCGCGGCGTATTTGTTACTCGGAAACGATCCGCTATTACTTCAGGAAAGCCAGGATACGATTCGCCAGACGGCGAGCACCCAGGGCTTTGAAGAACATCACACCGTTCAGATTGACACCAGTACCGACTGGCAA
>DATERH010000364.1:0-3601 GCA_035271785.1 Buttiauxella sp. | reverse complement strand
ATTGATTGCAGCCACGAACCGAGAGCGCAAACGCCTAACAACCATTGCGATTTGAATACCGTCGTCGCGATGAATGAATACATCGGCTGCCCGCGAGTGATCCTCACGCACATCAGCCATCAGTTTGATTGCTGGATGATGCAAAACGAACTACCAAAAGGGTATGAAGCCGGGTTTGACGGGATGGTTATTCAGGTGGAGTAGCAGGTTTTAGTTGTGTCAGGTGGATAAGCCGTAGGTGTCATCCACCGATAACACCGCAACCTAACACAAAAATGCGAAATATTTCCGGCAAACGACCATTCCAGAACCCCACTCGCAGAATGCACAATTACCGATAATCCTCATCCAGACGGCGTTCATCGTCTTCGAGCTGGCGACGTTGATTGTCTAACTGGCGTTGCTGCTCATCCAACTGGCGACGCCTGTCTTCAAGCTGCCGCTGGCGGTCTTCGTACCGGCGTCGGTCATCATCGTTGCTGCGTTGATTTTGATCGTCCCAATTGCGATCGTCGCTGTCATCGCTGCTACCGTCGTTCGGCTTATAAGCATCGTTAATCGCCTGCGAAATTGAGCTGACAACAGAATTATCAAACAGACCATCCAACGTGTCGGCGTGGGCAAATGTCGTCATGGTCAGGCTGCCGAGCAGCAGCAGGGTGGAGTATCGATTCATAAGCCTGTCTGATGTGAGTTAACTCAGAAAACGATAGGGAAAGTCCACTCTTCTCAACAGCGGAGTATTCTCAATTTTTGACGTCACCGTGCAACATGAAGGTTAAGAACATCCACCAGGAAGGGAGAAAGAGGGAAAGTTTCGGTGGTACAAGAATTTCATGCCGGATTTCGCGGTGCTAATCCGACTGACTTAAGTCAGCCCCTCTTTGCAGAGGGGCTTAGTCCTTGCTACAGGATGATAATGAGGTGCATAACAATAAATGAGCGGCAAAGTTGCATTCCTAAACCCACCCACTTCCTCCTGGGATACTGGAAGGGGTCTTTCTATTAATGTCTTCTTCTGGACTCCGAGTCAATTGTTTGCGTGTGACCTTTTCATTGATTTGCAATACACCCGTAATTCTTCAAGTTGATGGTGCGTTGGCTACGTTCGCTCACCCAAATTATTTTGGGTGTAGCTTACGAATGCCTACTTCTGCGTAAAGATTGTGCCAATTTTTGCTGATTAAAAGGTTTACGCAGCAGCTCTACTTGCGGAAATTGCTGGCCGCTGCTGCGTAAATCCTGGCCGCTTATCAGCAAACATGTGAGATGTGGATAGTTATCACGAGCGTGTTGGATAACATCGGCGCCACTCATCGGCCCGGGTAACATCAAGTCACTAATCAGAATCTGTATATCCGGTACATCTTTGAGATATTGCAGCGCCTGCTGGCTGTCGCTGGTTTCCAGCGTCAAATAGCCCAACTGGTGCAACTGCTCGCACAGCGTCTGGCGCACATCGTGTTCGTCTTCCAGCACCAGCACCAATTGATCTTCATCCTGATTCACCGCCAAAGGCTCAGGCAAGGTTTCACTGAGCACCAGCCCGGGCGCACGCGGCAGCTGCAAACGCACCAATGTTCCCTGGCCTGGCGCACTTTCAATTTGTACTCTTCCACCCGACTGACGCACAAAACCATACACCATCGATAAACCCAGCCCGCTTCCGCTGCCAGTCTGTTTGGTGGTAAAGAACGGTTCAAATACCTGGGCTTTGACTTCCTCCGACATACCATGACCACTGTCGACAACTTCCAGCGCCACCATATCCTGTTTACGCCCACCCGTTCGCACCACACGCTGATTCCAGGTACGGATTTTAATCGTGCCGCTTTGTCCTTCCATCGCATCACGCGCATTCATGACCAGATTTATAATCGCATTCTCAAGCTGATTGACATCGATCCAGGCTGGCCATGCTGGATGCTGTGCCTCTATTTCCAGCGCCAGCGTGGCTGGCAGTGAATGGCGAATCAACGGGTCGAGGTTTTCCAACAAACTTTTCATCGCAACAGCATGGGGGTGGAGTGATTGTTTACGGGAAAAGGCGAGTAAACGTTGGGTGAGTTGCGCACCACGTTCAGCCGCTTTTAAGGCTCGCTGGATACGCGTGCCATCTGGCGAATCCACTGATGCCAGCTCAAGGCTACCGATAATGACTGCCAGCAAATTATTAAAATCATGTGCCAGACCACCAGTTAACTGCCCTACTGCTTTCATTTTTTGGCTGTGAACCAGCGCTTCTTCCAGCGCTTTGCGCTCGGTTCTCTCCAGCACAACATTCACCATGCCGCGCCCCGGCACTGGGCTAAAACGCAGTTCAATAGTGCGATTATCTGCAAGCCGCAATTCTTGAGGTTTGGGTAACGGACGTGAAAGGTTTTCAAGAATATGTTCCTGCAATGACGTCACTTGTTTTAGCAGACTCAAATAGTGCTGCCCGCGCTGCAGCCGTTCCGCTGCCAACCCCAACAATAAAGGATATTGCGGGTTCCACACGACCAAACTGCCGTCGTTATCGAACAAGGCAAAACCATCGCGCATAGCGTGAAAGGTTGTCTCAAGTTGAGTACTTTTTTCTTTCAGTAATTTCGAGGTGTGTTCAAGCGAAGCGGTATTGCGGGCAAAAACGTTAAACGCTCGTGCCAGTTCACCCAGCTCATCACGGCGCTGTAACGCAGGTACGCTGACATCCCGCTCGCCACGAGCCAGCCGTGTCATCGCGTGGGAAATCGCCGTGAGATTCGAGCCAAGATTGCGGTAAATATACCAGCCCGCGAAACCAGTGATAACCAACGCGAGCAAGGCAAACAAGCCGATAAACGCAATCATTGATTGCAGCTCTTTGTGGCTTTGCTCAGTGCGGTTGAGCGACTCCTGAGCAACTTTTTGCACATACTGATTGATGTCCTGATTCAAGAACGCGACCAGCGCTTTGATGTGATACATAAACCAGGAGATGCCTAAATCGCTGTTATCCAATGCCTGAGAAAGTGGCAGCAACTGCTGCAAATGGGCGATGAATTCCTGCAATATTCCATTTGTCAGCGGTGAATCTGCCTGTGCCGGAAGCTGCGCCATGACTTCTGTGAGCTGCACAACCGTCGCATGAGGTGATGGCGTTTGAATGGCAATCAAGATCAGCCGGTCCATTTCAGCCAACAGCTGTGCTTGTGGGATCGTTAAACCGTCGCGGGCATTTATATCCTGAATATGATGCAGATAACTTTGGTTTTGATACAGCGCACTCAGCAGCGCGTTACGCTCCAGATGGCGACGATGGCCAAGTTCCAGCATACGCGTGACACTGCTTTCCAGTTCGTTGCTGCGCTCAGTAATACGCTTGACCAACTGCGGCTCATGGCTGGCGAGCGGGGCATTCGCCAGATGCTTGAGCGAATTTTGTAGCGCCTGCTGCGTTTGCTGTAAACGCTGGGCTTCGCTTTGATACTCCAGCGCACCGACGACTTGCGTCAGGCGCACCGCCGCCGTGGCGACATTCGCGGTATCACGCGCCAACTCCATACTGCCGGACATATCACTCAGCGTTTGCCCCTGAACTTGTTCCTGCAAACGGCTGGCGTGATCAAAACCCAGAATC
>DATERH010000363.1:0-33825 GCA_035271785.1 Buttiauxella sp. | reverse complement strand
CCATACAGGATTTCGCTCGGCGTATAGAACAGGTCGATATTGCTACGCAGCGCATACAACACCAACGTGATGGTCAGCCCCAATCCCACCAGCACCGCAAGCGCCAGGTAGAGCCGATTTTTACGACGAAGATTCATTCAGTTCCCTCTGCTTGTTGTGCCGCCTGAATACGCTTTTCCCGAGCTTGTTGGCGGGTGACAGAATGTAAAATAGTGCGGCGCTGCAAGCGGGTGTGTACCACCAACAACAGCAAAGGAAAGAACGTCAGCGCAACGGCAAGCCAGACGAAAAACCCGTAGCCACCCATCGCAAAAAAATCACTCCAGTTTAAAAAAGCGCTGTTCATGCGTTCCTCTCTTTATTCGCCAGCGCCAAAACCCACGGGCGGCGCTGCTCCTGAAGCAAAATAAGGTTGCGCAAGCGCATGAGCGTTAGCGTGGTAAACAGCATCAGAAAACCGAAAATGGTCAGGCGCAAAGGCGTGCGCATGGAAGGGTCGATACTTTGCTGCATGTTGCTCGAGCCTTGATGCAAGGTGTTCCACCATTCAACCGAGAAATGGATAATCGGTAAGTTCACCACGCCCACCAGCACCAGAATCCCCGCAGCGCGCCCGGCCAGGCGGCGGTCGTCAAATGCGTTATACAGCGCAATCACACCAATATAGAGAAACAACAGCACCAGTTCGGACGTCAGGCGTGCATCCCAGACCCACCAGGTTCCCCACATCGGTTTACCCCATGCAGAACCCGTCACCAGGGCGATAAACGTAAACACCGCCCCAACCGGTGCCATCGCCGCAACCGCGAGATCAGACATTTTCATCTGCCAGACTAGGCCAATAAATGCAGCGGCGGCCATCGAGCCATAAATCCCCATCGACCAGATAGCCGCCGGGACATGAATATACATAATGCGATAGCTCTGGCCTTGTTGATAATCCGCGGGGGCAAACCCAAAACCCCAGACGCAACCGACAACCAATAACACGGCACTGATAAGTGCGCACCACGGCACAAAATAACCGCATAGCTGATAAAGCCGCTCAGGTTTAGCGAGTTGATGTAATGCTTTCCACATAATTTATGCTCACAAACGAAATTTTTATCTGCCCGGATTAGTGGGTGTCGCTTCGCTAATCCCCTACAACGGCAGGCTTTTTGTCGGCCGGATAAGCTAAGCGCCATCCGATAAGACAGCTACTGAACGCTGATGCGCAATGCCGCCGCTGTCGCAAACGGACTAAGAGTCGCACTCGCCGCAAGTAACGCCCCAAGGATTGCCATGTAACCGTCCACCGGAAGATGCATAGAAGCGGCGTCCATGGCGGCGGTAGCAAAAATTAACAACGGGATAGTGAGCGGCAACACCAACAAACTCAGCAACACGCCGCTGCGCCGTAACCCCACCGTCAGCCCCACGCCCGGCGCGCCCAGGAAACTCAGTGTCGGGGTGCCCAGTAACAGTGTCATGGCCATCACTTGCCAGCCGTAAAAGTCCAGCCCCAATAACAGCGCGGCAAGTGGCGAGAGGAGCAGCAACGGCAATCCCGTCACCACCCAGTGAGCGGTCACTTTCGCTAATACCACCATCGGTAAAGGGATGGGCAGCAACATCAGTTGCTCAAGCGTTCCGTCCTGAAAGTCATCGCGGAACAACCTGTCCATCGCCAGCAACGACGCCAGTAACGCCGCCACCCAAATCACGCCCGGCGCAATACGCGCCAGCAATTGCGGCTCAGGGCCAATACCCAGTGGAAACAGCGTGATAACGATAAGAAAGAACCACAGAGGGTTGGCGATTTCTGCACCTTTGCGCAACACCACTCGCAATTCATGCAGAAAAATTCGGCGTATCATGCCCGTTTCTCCTGCAAATGAATTTGGCGCACCTTGTCGGCTGCCAGTGGCTGATGCGTGGTGAGAATGACCATGCCGCCATTTTCGGTATGGCGCTTGAGTATGAGCGTAAGTTTTTCCACACCGGTTGCGTCGATTGCGGTGAAAGGCTCATCCAGAATCCAGAGTTTATGCGTGCTTAACCACAAACGGGCCAGCGCCACACGCCGTTGTTGCCCGGCAGAAAGTTGGTTAACCGGAACATCTTCAAAACCCAGTAAACCCACTTCAGTAAGTGCTTGCCAACGTAGAGATTGCGCACCTTCAGCATGATAAAAGCTGAGATTTTCAAAGGCGGTCAGCACCGTTTTGATACCTGGCTGATGCCCAAGCCACAGTAAGTCCTGGTGATATTGATAGCGCGCACGGGATAACTCTTCCCCTTGCCATTTCACTTCGCCTTCCTCAGCTTGTGCCAGCCCCGCCAAAATCCGCAACAGCGACGTTTTCCCGGCTCCATTTTTCCCGGCGATTTGCACCATTTCACCTGGGAGTACGCTAAACGACAACTCGCTAAATAACACGCGGTCATCACGTACGCAGGTTAGGTTAATCGCATCAAGCATTTGGGGAGCACTCCTTGTCTCTGAGTGCAAGATCATAACACACCGCGGGTTTTGCTCCAGATGGCCCACCGCCGTTGTGGTACTCCAAAAGAGGTAATCCACGCGCACTAGATCAAAATTAAGTCGAATTAGCGTACGCCTCGGGGGACGTAGCTAAAAACCGCTACGCTTAAAGGAACAAATAACCCGCGAGAGACCGGAAGAATGGATGAAATAAAAGAAGACAAAATCAACAAATCCAGCGATGGAATCGAAGTCGAAAGTGATGAGAAAGATAACGGAGAAAAGATAGAGGTAGATGAGGAACGCCTACCATCGCGGGCAATGGCTATCCACGAACATATCCGTCAGGACGGTGAAAAAGAGCTGGAACGTGACGCGATGGCGTTGTTGTGGTCGGCGATTGCGGCGGGTTTATCGATGGGTGCATCGCTGCTGGCAAAAGGGGTATTTCACGTCAATCTGGAAGGCGTACCCGGCAGCTTTTTACTGGAAAACCTCGGCTACACCTTCGGGTTTATTATCGTCATCATGGCGCGCCAACAGCTTTTCACCGAGAACACTGTCACCGCCGTGTTGCCCGTGATGCATAAACCGAGCGGGATAAACTTCCTGCTATTACTGCGTTTATGGGGGGTGGTGCTGCTGGGTAATATCATCGGCACTGGCCTTGTAGCTTTTGCCTTTGAATATATGCCGATATTTGATGAGAAGACGCGCGAGGCATTCGTCAGCATCGGCATGGAAGTGATGCATAACACGCCAGGTGAAATGTTCGCTAACGCCATCATCTCCGGTTGGATAATTGCCACTATGGTGTGGATGTTCCCGGCGGCAGGTTCTGCAAAAATAGTGGTCATCATCATTATGACGTGGATGGTTGCACTGGGTGATTTAACCCATATCGTGGTCGGCTCCGTCGAAATCCTCTATCTGGTCTTTAACGGTACCCTCCACTGGAGCGAATTCTTCTGGCCCTTTGCCTTGCCAACGCTTGCAGGAAACATTTGCGGCGGGACGTTTATCTTCGCGCTAATCAGCCACGCGCAAATCCGTAACGATATGAGCAATAAGAAAAAAGCCGAGGCAAAAGCAAAAGCGAAGCGCAAACAGGAAGTTGAGAACAGCGAAGAGGCCGACAAGGGCGAAAAGCAGACGCGAAGTACGTGAAACTGGTTACGATTCAGGCAATCAGCAGGCATGCCCCTTAACGGAAACTCAAAAGCGGGTATACTACTGCCCGCAATACCCGTTTGTTGGGTATAAATACCCAATATAATTCGAGTTGTATGAAGGCGGTGACGCAGCGCCCCCCCTGGGACTTACTTCAGTAAGTGACTGGGGTGAGTGAGGAAGCCAACGCACAGACAACTTGAAGTATGAAAGGTATGAGTCCTCTTAGTTAAATGGATATAACAAGCCCCTCCTAAGGGCTAGTTGCAGGTTCGATTCCTGCAGGGGACACCATTAAGTCATTTCACATCACTTCAGTTCACTTCAAAACCCAGTAAAACCAAGCCTCTCAGCCGATTTAACCACTAAATAGCCTTCATATCATTTCATGACATTGCACCAATTTGCGGGTATATTTGCGGGTATCCATCAGTTCGATATTGAGATACCCGCAATTTACGCTGTGAGGCTTATAAACAATGTCCATCAACAACCTCAAACCATTGGAAGTACAGAACGCTAAGCCAAGAGAGAAGGACTACAAGCTGCCCGATGGTGGTGGTCTGTACCTGCTTATAAAAAAGACTGGCGGTAAATACTGGCGTTTCAACTATCGCTTTGCTGGCAAACACGCAACGCTGGCTCTGGGTGTTTACCCTGACGTTCCTCTCACTAACGCCCGCAAGCACCGGGATGAAGCAAGACAAGTACTCGCTGAGGGCAGAGATCCGCGAGAACTAAAAAAGACTGAATCAGACGAACCCACCTCACCGACATTCGAAACCATAGCCCGTCAGTGGCATAGTGGCACAATGGGTCATCCTGAATGGAAAGAGATCACCCGTAACAAGATACTGAGGGAGATGGAAAACCACATTTTCCCAGCCATCGGCAGCAAGCTAATTGACAGCTTAAAAACACGAGACTTGTTACCTTTGCTCATCAGCATGAATGAGCAAGGCATCGGCGCCACTACAGGCAGAGTAAAGACCACAATGACCAGTGTTTTCCGGTATGCGGTACAGCGTGGCATTGTTGAGTACAACCCAGCTCACGATTTAAAAGGGGCGCTAACCAGCCCAAAAACAAGACACCGCCCTGCTCTAGCTCTCGACCGTTTGCCAGAACTGATGGAGAGAACGGTAACTTACACTGGCAGGCCGCTCACTAAACTGGCGGTATTATTCTCATTGCACACATTCGTGCGCTCCAGTGAGCTACGCCACGCTCGCTGGGATGAAATAGATTTCGAAACGGCAATGTGGACCATCCCCGGCCAGCGCGAAGAAATAGAAGGTGTTAAATTTTCGGACCGTGGTGCAAAAATGGGTAGCGACCATTACGTTCCTTTATCTTCTCAGGCGCTGGAGGTGCTGAAATCTATTAAGCACATCAGCGGTGAATATGTGCTGATCTTCCCCGGTGACGGTAACCCATATAAGCCGATGAGTGAAAACACTGTCAATAAAGCATTGCGCACAATGGGCTATAATACTCAGGCTGATGTTTGCTTACATGGCTTCCGGGCAATGGCCTGTTCCGCTCTGACAGAATCAGGACTATGGTCACGGGATGCAGTAGAACGACAGATGAGCCACCAGGAGCGTAACGAGGTGCGGGCTGCTTATATTCACCTGGCACAGCACATGCAGGAACGCCGCCGCATGATGCAATGGTGGTCTGATTATTTGCAGGCAAATGCTGATAAACATGTTGCGCCATACGATATGAAAAAACTACGCGTAGTGGGTGGTTAACAGAACAAACTGAGGCTAGCCAGACTAGGCGAAAAGCAGTAACACCTGCTGCCTTCCTCAGTTATCTATCAAGGTGCGCATATGGGTGACGTTATGGTAAATAATATCTGGCGAGAAAAGAAAATCGCCCCATTAGAGTACTGCTCATTAGAAAGAGCAGCTAAGTTACTCAATTGCGAGCTTGAGGATTTAATACATTGGAATAAAATTGGCGCCATTATGATGGCTATTGAGCCAAAAGGATTGACAGGTGATCTATTTGTTTATTTTAATAAATGGCATAGCGTTGATATAGAAAGATACAAAGATAAGTTCAATATTGAATCAGAATTAGGTTTTTCCGGATCTATATTTAAGCCCATCCTTAGATGTAAGGCTGACATATGTTTTCGCTCATTACCACATGGCTTTGCTTATTTAGGAAGAATACATGGATTATGGGTTATCACTATCGGAGTCATTGATAAAGTAGATAACACATTAGTAGTAAGTAAATTACAAAACGGATATAAAACATTTCAACCAGTAAAAAAGTCCGATAACATTCACTCTGTTTTTTTCTTTTACAAGGGTGAAAAAGAACTACTCTTTGAATTAAAGGATCTATTTATAACAAGGAGCGACATAGAAAAAATTTGGGATTCCGTTATCTCTGGAAATCCAATGGAAAGTTACTTTACCGGTAAAATCAGGGAAGATAAATCCATTCAAATCAGCCAACTATCATTAGCGCAGACCGCCAGGCACGAACAGAACAGGCAGCGCGTTGAAGAGGTTGCAAAACAGGTTCGAGCAAACCACTTGGAAGAATGTTCCAAAGGAGGGAAATTAACAATCACAAATTGGGTAAAAGCAACGATGAAAAACAAAGACAGATATGGCGGATTCGTGATTACCTCTGACAGAACAATAGCAACAATCCTTAGCGAAATACTTAAAGATGAACGCGCCTCAAATACTACACAGTAAGCTTACTCAGTAGCAGTATAAGCTTACTCGGTATTTAAATGTATCAAGTGGTTATCTAACATCTGCCGTGTTGATTACACAAACTTCATAACATGACAGGTAAATACATATGGTTACACAGCCCTACCCTCAAACAGGACATGCCCGCCCACGCGCTACTGCAGATTTCCTCAAGGTCAGCACCGTTACTCTATGGCGTTGGGAAAAAAGTAAACGTAACTTCCCTAAATCTACTCGTCTATCAGAACGTGTATCCGTATATGACGCTGCAGAGATCCGCGCTTGGCTGGAAGCTAAAAAACAGCACTAATACCCTGGAGTAAAAACCATGAAATTGAAAAATGGCTTAGCTGCCAGCGGCCAAACTCAGCCCAAAGAAAGCTACGGTGATATTAGCAATAATGACTTTGCCGCTATTGTTCCGGTTTTTTCTGGTCAGATTTGCGGGATTGAAACCAATATCGTGAATACTAAGGTATTACATAACGCGTTAGGTGTAGGGCGTGTATTTTCCAGTTGGTTTAGCGCACAGGTAGCGTGGCTGGATAAATGCGTGAGTGGCACAGAACTGACCGACAATGGCCAGGAGATCTGTCAAAGCATTAGTAGCATGGGGGCGACCCTTGCGAGCAATGGAAGGCAATTCAATGCGTAATATCGACCTTATCCGCGAAGTTACTCACGCTGCTGCCGGGCAATGGCCTTCCGTGCTAGCTGGCCTGAATATCGATGTCCCCGACTCACCCCGCAGGCATTCCTCCTGCCCAGTATGTGGTGGCAAAGATCGCTTTCGTTTCGACGACAACGGGCGCGGCAGTTTTATCTGTAACCAGTGCGGTGCGGGCGACGGCCTAGACCTGATCCAGAAGGTGAACCACTGCAATACCACAGAAGCGAGCCGCATGGTGGCCGGTGTGCTGGGCATTGATTACTGGGCAACCGATAACGACCCAAAAGCCGCCAGCCAGAGGCGCGAGCAACTGGACGCAGAACGCCAGCAGCAGGAGCAGGAACGCCAGAAGAAAGCCGCCGCAGACGCAAAACAGCGCCGTAAGGAATTTACTCACCGTTACCAGAGCATGAGCCAGAAAGCCGTACGTGGTGAATCTGATTACCTGGTATCGAAAGGGCTTACCGGGTTCAGCTACCCGGTTACGCCGGATGGTTCGCTATTGCTGACGCTGGTGGACAAGTCTGGCATGGTCACTGCCGCGCAGACCATTACCTCACAGGGTGAGAAGCGTCTGTTATCCGGTTCGGCAAAACGTGGGGCATATCATGCTGCAAATGCCCCCCTGGTACCGCAGACCGTTGTGATTGGTGAAGGGCTGGCGACAATCTTATCCGTTCACCTGATGCGCCCTGACGCGCTGGCAGTGGCCGCAATCGACGCTGGGAACCTCATTCACGTTACAGAGCTGATGCGCCGCCAATACCCAGACGCACAAATCATCATAGCTGCCGATAACGACCGGCTCGCCGACAAACCTAACACCGGGGCAGATGCCGCAGATAAGGCCGCCCTTTCCGTGGCGGGCTGGGTGGCACTGCCACCGACTGACTACAAGGCCGACTGGAACGACTACCACCAGCAACATGGGCTGGAAGCCGCCACACAAGCGTTTAATGAATCGATGTACCAGCCAGGGGGAAAACCGTGAAACCACAACTACAGACCATTGAGGGTGGCAAGACCGGGAACAAGCCAGGCAAGGACGACCTGAAACCCTATTTTGATAAGCGACATGGCGGGTTGTATTACATCGAAAGAAAGCAAAATAACGCCACAGGGGCAGTGGATGAGTCAGAAGCATGGGTTGCCGATGAAATGGAAACCGTGGGTATCGGTAGCGACGGGAAGGATGGCTATTTAGTTATACGCATGAAACAGGAAGGCAGCGGCACGGTTATTAGCGAAGCCATTCCACGCCGTGAGATTGGTACACCGCAGGGATGGGCAAGGCTCAGATCTCGCGGGGTGAATATCACAGCCAAACGCGGGCAGTTAGATTTACTGGCTAACTATCTACAGTTAAATGGCAAACGTGAGCAGTGGACGATCACTCATACAGCAGGCTGGCACGATGGCGCATTTGTCATGCCAGACGGGGAAATCATCGGCACACCCGATCGCCCTGTCGCATTCTGTGGCGGTACATCAGCCGTGGCGGGCTATGTCGTCCGTGGAACGCTGAACGAATGGCGGGATAATGTTGCCCGCCTGATGAACGGAAACCAGTCAATGGTCGTGGGGGCGCTGACTGCCTTTGCCGCCCCGCTCAACTCTCTGGCGGGCGGTAGTTGCTTTGGCATTCACCTGTTCGCTCAGTCATCGGCAGGGAAGACGACCACCGTAGAAGCCTCATCCAGCATTTACGGCGTACCGGATGAGTTAAAACTCACATGGGACGCAACCCGGTACGGGCTAACAGTAGAGGCCGCATCACGCAATGATGGCTTCATGCCAATAGATGAGATTGGGCAGGGTAACGATGTGACGCACGTCGCCGGGAGTGCGTACAGCCTGTTCAACGGAACGGGGCGCATTCAGGGCAACAGGGACGGAGGAAATAAAGCGGTATTGCGATGGTCTATCGTGGCGTTGTCGACAGGAGAAGAAGACTTTGAAACCTATCTGCTACGCAATAGTATTACGCCAAAAGCTGGGCAGCTTGTGCGACTGATTAGCGTGCCATTTGCCGACACCACAGAGTTTCATGATTTAGCCGATGGCGATCAGCACTCCAGAGCGATTAAACGTGAATCAATGCGGCATTGCGGTGTCGTGGGGCGGGCATGGATAGCATTGCTGGCCCGTGACAAGGAAGCGGCCTGCAGGAAGGTAGCCGAAAAAGAAAACGAATGGTTAGCCAGCTTACCGGCTGACCTTTCCCCACAAGCAAAGCGTGTTGCTGTCAGATTCGCGCTGCTTGATGCCGCCGCGGAACTGTCTGCCCCGCTTACTGGCTGGAGCGCGGGAGAATGTAGCCGACACATCCGCGCCAGCTTTAATGAGTGGCTGGAGAACTACGGCACAGGCAACCGCGAGAAATACCAGGTTGTCAAACGCGCCCGTGACTTTCTCCAGCGTCACGCACTAAACCGTTTTCAGCCGTACACCTATGGCAAAAGAAACGGGGACATGGACAGAAACTACGCATCACGAATTAATAAGCTTGCCGGTTACCAGGTATCAGGAAAGCGGGAAGATGGCGCTATCGAATATCACATGATCCCCTCAGTGTTTGAGGAGGAAATTTTATGCGGAATACAAAAGAAACTTGGCGCTGAGTCACTGGATGAAGCCGGGATGTTGGTCAGACCTGAGCCGAACCGCATTGAGGGCAAAACCATCAGCATAGACGGCAGTCAGCAGCGCTTCATTGTGCTGATTGATGGAGGCAACGAATAGCCAGCCAGAGAGAAATTATCCGTGATGAATCAAAAACACCGGGATAAGTGGGATAACGGGATATGAAATAAATAAACTTTAGATATCAAATAAATAAACAACCATAACTTATCCCAACTTACCCCAGGTTATCCCAAAAACAGGACGCCAGCTTGTTAGGTGATGTTAATGGGTTGCTCAACCTATCCCGGTGCAAAAGGCGTTTGGGATA
The DNA here is from genome assembly GCA_035271785.1 of Buttiauxella sp. Taxonomy (GTDB): domain Bacteria; phylum Pseudomonadota; class Gammaproteobacteria; order Enterobacterales; family Enterobacteriaceae; genus Buttiauxella. The sequence goes on along the minus strand of DATERH010000363.1, from coordinate 23,839 downwards.
AGTTTTCAGGGGTGTTGGTATATTTAAATTGCTGTATGTTTTGGAAAAAACGCTACTTATCCCGTTTACCCATAGAATTTATGCATTTCGCTTATAGAGAGAGGTGGAAATGACAAAATCAGAGAAACAAAAATACGTATTAAAGCTGATGGTGATCACCCTTAATGAGGCTACCAAAAGCGGAACTATCGACCTTTCCATTGGTAAGTTTCTCCCCCACCGGACTGACTGCCTGCCTGTATGCAACCTCACACGCTGTTAGCATGGCTAATTTCCGGTTAAACGTCTCCCACCTCATCCCCTTCGGCTTGGGAAACCATTGCACATCGATAGACAGATTGAGCACCGTTGGAACGTAGCCATAACCCCATATGGCAAGGCGCTGACTGCGTAGGTTAATGCGCATACGCTCTAATCTGTCTCCGCTCTGGCTTTTATAGTGGAGTTTCCAACACTCCCGGCAGGCAACATCGTTACTCCCGAAATACAGCTTTGCCACCCGCTTCATGCAGTGGGGGCAGACGTACCATTGCCGGATGCCGTAGCCCGCCTGTGTGGTGGTGATTCTGATTAACCGTGTAACGCCGTTTATTGTCATGCCATAGCCATCTGCCTGCCGGAACGTGTAAAGACCCCCGTTCACTGTCTGGAAGTAAAGCTTTGCTCCCGGCGAGGCGTCTGTCAGTCTGCGGCGAATATCCGTCAGGAATTGCAGATCGATACAGGGTAAATCCGTTGTATAGCTGCGCGTTTTATCTCTCACCGGCTGTACTCCTACTCACCATCGCGCTTAAAACTGTCAACCGTGCGCAAAATTGAATACGAAATAATATGAGTTTTTCAGACTGCTTTACACATTACGTACCTTTTGGGGTTCGTTGTGTGCAATGTACGCGTCAGAGAACATCAGGTTTTTCGGGTGTTCCAGCTATGCTGACGACAGAAAACTCATATATAACAAGGATTATGCCATGGTTGGTACTTTTACTGTCCGCAAACAAACAGTGTCAACCTGTCGGTTTCATTTTTCGGACATGGTTGACACTTTGCACCCTGGATTGACACTTTTTGCCGAAATGTCAGTCTTCCCTGCGCCACTGGGACAGTGACTCTACTTCTGCCTGAGTCCAGTCGCCCGGCTCATCCGGGCATTCATCAGCTGCATAGCAAAGAGTCTTTCTGAGCAAGTCAATGGCAAGATCGGCATTCTGTACAAGCTGGCCTCCCTGAAAATAATGCTCTGCATCGAAATCATGCAGATAAATACCGTTGTCCTCCAGATACTCAACTGAGTAGCCTATCGCCCTGGCGGCTAAATTCACGCAATGCTGTATTTGTTCCTCTGTGACGGGTTGAGGGAGCTTGCCATCGCTGGCCTTTACAGCTTCCCATAACTTCCCCCATGTTATTTCTAGAACGGGCTCTTCCGGTTGACTGGCATTGTGGGTATTACCATTCTGCAAGCTGTCTGTCGCATCCACATCAATCTTTGAACCCGACAACACCACTTCGCCTTTCTCGATCCAGGCATAAACCGTCTGACGGCTTACACCACGATGTTTGGCATAGGCTGATTTGCTCATTAGCATTTTATTAATCTCCTGTTTCCCTGGTTCCCTAGTTCCCTGGTTCTGAGGCGATTGACTGCCCTGGTTTTGCCTGGCTCTAATGGGGTGATGCTTTACCCGTTAAACGCCTCAGACTTGGTATTACACTGTTATCACACCTTGCATTGCATTTAGTGCAATATTAATTTTTATACTCTCTATACATGCGTATACATCATGTAAGTATCCCGCTTAACCGGACCATTCACTTTTAGAGATCTTCCGACAAACTGATTTTGTGCGTGCGAGGCTAACTTCTGCTATTCGCTCTTCCCAGACAGGGTCAACCTGTGGGCTGGTAAGTGCCAGGAGCGGACATCGTGAACGCTATGGCTCGTTAGGTCAGATATCTAAAAGCACATGGCCCACCTGGATGGGATACTTACAAAGTCTGCTCTAGCCCTGTCTATGGGCCGGTAATTAATGCATCACCGCTGAATTTTAGTGCTTTGTTGAAAACAAATATTCAGTTTAATGATCCAGAAATCTGACCTTGTCAATTTTCAATTGATAGTGTGATGTGAATCTAGGTTTGGATTAGTTACTGTTTGAATTAGTTTTAGGTCATCCCCATAACCTAATGGATAGTCATGAGGCTATTAACCCCTCCAGACATTTATGTGCAATGGAGAACGTTATGGGGTCAGTTCACATCAGGGCTTAAAAGAGCACGATCATAAAAAAGGTGAATAAAACCTTTTCCCCGATGTATTGACTTACTCAACCGGCAAAGGATCAGACTTTGCCGGTTTTAACCAAACTCTATGATATTCCCCATATCCCCCCTTCTTCTTTATTTCCTGTCTCGCTATAAAAAGTGACATTTTAGAATTGGAAAACTGGGGGGGTGCAGATGTTTTGTTGGACTAATTGTGATTTCAAACTAAATCTGCAAGAATTTATTCGGTAATAACGCCATCAGAAAATAGTGACTTGCTTATTCAACTTATATTTTCAACAAGAATAAAAATATATTGGTGGATTAAGCAATTTCATGTTGTAAAGTAAATGCATTAGCTCAAAATTATTTCGTAGATTAAATTTCTGCATTATTAAACGTTTATGAGCACTTACTGTTTTGACATTAATACCCAAAGCCTGAGCAATTTGCGAGATATCCTGGCCATGCAGCATCTTTTTGGCAATCGTCACTTGCTGTGATGTCAGCGTCAGGTATTTGCAGCTAAAGCATTTTCTATAGTGCTTCGCCTGGGGTTGGGGTTGGGTTGCAACTTCATCCCAGGCCGAAATGATCTTATCCCGGCAATCGCTTAATGAATCTGTTCGATTAACAATAACAACATTTCGAATGCAATTGGGTAATTCAGAAAGAATCTTGCCGCGTTCTTTCTCATATAACCCAATAACCAATCCCGGTTTACTGCGGTATTTTAACTTATAATGACAAGAGTACTCCTCCCCAGCAACAAAGCTTTGGACAACAACATCAGCTTCCTTGATATTGAATTTTGTTAACGCCTGGAATTTAACCACTTTATTTTTCTCAAGAAAAAAAATATTTTCGAGAAAACGTTCAAGTCCATACCGATAAAAAGTATTTGAGTCGTCTATAGCAATATTTAGCATGGATGCCCCGTGAATTTATGGTTGAGCGCAGATATGCACTGGTCGATTTAAGTGAGATACTGACGTTTCATTGTGGCGAAGGGCACGTTTCCCTGTGCCACTTCATGTGCCACTTTGCGAGGGGTATTTTAGTTATAGGTAAACGTCACATTCACAATCGAAGCAATGGTCCCGGTGGTGACGTTGCCTTTAGACCACACGCGGCTCTGTAACGGGAAAACCGCCGTGTTATCTGCAGCGCGTGGAATGGTCAACGTTTTGGAGTTACCCAGTGGGGTATGCGTGACATCACTACTTTGCAATTCCACCGCCACGTTATTCGCAGTCCCTGTGCTGGTATATAAACGGGAAGCATCCAATGCGTCAGCCGCGCCACTGAATGTGGCAATCACGTTATTAGTACTGGCCGGGCAATTCTTCATATTAATGGTGAACGGCACCCAGTTGCTAAATGAGCCTGCTGTCTCTAAATCAGCCGCCTGAAGAGTCTGCCCCAGGTCAACGTTAATCGTGCCAGAGCCATCGAGTACGCATGGAGAAGCCACTACTTTCCCGGAGATATTAATCGTCACATCTGTCGCGTTAACACTCTTTGTTAATACCAACGTGGTGAGGGTTGCCAACAGGCTAATACATAATTTTTTATTCATCATTTCAGTCCTGGTTTTTATATAGAGGTATTTATCTGTGAGACAAATTAAAACATCAGTTATAAACAATGGTGGCGTAAGCAATAGCGTTCACATTCCCGGCGATAACAGGCTGGGCAAAAGCATAATATCGGGCAGTAAATGTGGGTGAAACAGTACCATTCACCACATTTAAATTCATATAACGCCCTGCGCCTATGGGAACAGCGCTGTTATTGTTTAATATTTGGATTCCAATTGTGCTTCCCGTAATGGCATCGCTGTTTCTAAATACGGCATTGTTGCTATCCACCACATCACCGGTAAACATTAAAGAGATATTCGCAGGCCCGGTACAGGTCACATTAATATTAAATGTTTTATCCCCTGCCGTTGCACCCACCGTTGCCAGGTCATCGTTTAGAACGGTATTTAATGACACAGGGACCACAGGCGTTGCTGAACACGAGTTGATGACAGGATCGACGGGAATAGGCACGCCGGTACGAATGATCAGCATCGCCACATTAGGTGTGCCGCTTACGTCTGTCACTTGTACCCGTAAATAATCCATCGGCGGAAGTATGCCGGCTTCAACCGGCCCGGTTTTCACAAATTCAATGGTCGCCGTTCCATTTCCCAGCGTGGTAAATTGAGACGTTGATGATTCATAAACTGTTGGCCAATAAGCACTGTCGTACCAACCATTAACTTTTCCGCGGTAGGATACGCCTGCCAGGCCAGTCGGGTAAAGATTACCATTCGGTACTCCAGTGCCAAATTGGCCGACATGGAACCCCGCTCCTGATCCGGTCACCTGGCAACCATTTTGCGAAGGCCAACTTAATTGCATAGTCGCCAGTACCGACCCAACAGGCAAAGACGGGTCAATACTTAAATCAGCAGGTGGCGTCGCATTATATATTATCGGACAAGCTGCTTGCGTATACCCGGTGGTTAACGCAATTAAAAAAGGCACCACTAATATAACTTTGCGCAATACACCACGGATAACGTGGGGCCAATGGCTTTTATTCAGGTGTGGGAAATCAATACTTGCTTTCATTACTGTATCTCTTAAATAGAGTTGGGTTCTTTAACGGAAGTTAGCGTAAAAGGTTAGTGGCATTGGCCATTAAGCGTTTGCACACCGGCATTCGCCACAATCGTTCGGCTAAGCTGATAACTGACCTGACATTGCTCTTGCTTATCACTCCCCCACTTCACTAATAAATGGCCACTGTCAGCCAGGCCCGTGAGATAAACCTGCCCCGCATCACCGACAATAAAACCGTCATCATTTTTATGCGCCATGTCGGACACGATTGCGCCGAATGGAACGGGCGCACCGCCCAAACGTATCAGGGTCATCAAGGCACGCTGGCCAACGCTTGCGTTAAAGTTTGCGCGCACTACCGCTCCCCGCGTTGGCACCACATTCTGGTTATTGAGCGTTAAGTCGACATCATCTGGCAGCGACTGAGTATTAAGTTGCACCGCATTTTTACGATACGGACTGGTATATGGAACGATGGCATAACCACGCCAGTCGGTTTTCACGCCAGGCTGGTTGTCAACGCCGACACCGCTCGCGCCAGGCGCCGACACTAACGCGACGGTTTCCCCCATCGGTTGACCAAAGGTCACGCCGTTTTGATGGGCAATAACTCCACCTTGCACGCCATAATTCAGGCGTTGGCTATTCTGGTCGTAAGCATAACCACCCGTCACTTCGCCGTAGCTGCCACGATAATCAGTATTTAAGTTGCCGGTATAACCTGCACCCTGGCTGCCATAACCTTGTTGGATACCCCAGCTTAGGTTGTTGCCCTCCAGTGCTGTGCCGTTGAGCCCCACGCTATTGGTGGTATTGCCATGCTTACTGGTGCTCAGGTTATAGCTGGCATAAGTGTTCGACATAAATAGGTTCAACGGCACGCTGATGTTGAAACTAAATACCTGGTCGCGGTCGTAAACACGCCCGTAACCCGCGCTGCTGCTGGAGGTGGAATTCTCGTTATAGCTGTAATTGAGGCTGTAACTCACACCATTCCACGTGTTGTTATACCCGCCGCCAATCGAGCGCATAGTGCGGCCACTGTTCCAGTAATCTTCACTGACCCAACTGGCGGATAACGTCCCCAGATTGTGAGTAAGATCCTGGCTGATGCTCAGTTCACTGCGGTTGCGACGCCGCTCAGTCAGCAATGGGCGGTTACCATCACGCCAGGTGTCCATCACCTCTTGCAGGCTGTAGTAGCCATCCGTTGAATACCGATAACCCGCGATGGCGAAATTAGTACCTGTTTGCACAAAGTTTTTGCTGTAGCGCACGCGCCAGGACTGGCCATTACTTTGCGCCTGCTCCTGCAACGTCGCCCACGCCTGCGTGATGTCAGTTGACAGCGCGCCGAACTCACCGAGATTTTTACCTAAGCCCAGCGCCATCGATTGATAGTGGTCGGCAAGCTGCCCACCGCCGTAAAGCGTGAATCCTTTTGGCAAACCGTAGATTGTCGTCCCTTGTGCGAACGGTGTTTTATCCACACTGCTGTCGTATGAACGATATTGGCCGCCGGTGATGCTGTATTTCAGCCGCCCTTCACGCTGCAAAACGGGCAGAGAAGCAAACGGCACCACCAGCAATTGTTCACTGCCATCGGCCTCTTTGATGGTGACGTATAAATCGCCGGAGCCGCCGGTCGGGTACATATCGGTAATCTCAAAAGCACCGGGTGCAACGTAGCTTTGATAAATGACATAACCGTTCTGGCGAATAATCACCTGGGCATTGGTGCGAGCAATCCCGCGCACCACTGGCGCATAGCCTTTCATGCTGTCCGGCATCATGTCGTCGTCGGAAGCCAGTTGCGCACCACGGAACGGTACGCTGTCGAATACGTCTGACGGCGAGTTACTGTCACCCAGCGTCAGCTGACTTTTGAGTGAAATAATGCTGCGCGATGCGTAGGTATACACCGTGTTCCACTTATCCTGACCGTCACTATCACGGCTCCAGGTGGTGTAATTACGCAACCGCCAGGCGCCGATATTCAAACCAGGCCGCAAGTTGGCGTATTGCGTATCGCTGTTAACCCCACTTCCGTTGCGGGAAAAGTTGTTCGCGCCGCTCAAGCTGTAGTTAAGCAAAAATGCTGAAATCCCGTTATCCCACTGGGTTTCCGGAACATAACCGCGTGCATTTTGTGAAACCGCCGCCTGCGGAATGCTCAGCAAGAGTTGCTGCCCGCTGAAGCGAAATTCTGCACTAGCCTGTGGAATAGCACTCAACCTGGCGCACGGCGTATTTTTGTCACCCAGCGCCGGGAACAAATCCGTTTTCACCCCAAAGGCTGCGAGTTGCGCTACGCTCAAACAAGGCTGAAGACTCTCTTTCCCCTGCAAATCTTTCTGAGTTTTGAATTCAACGTCACGCGTGTCTTGTATTTCGTTGTTGAGGTATATATCGACATGATAAATACCGGGTGCCTGACCGGCGCCTATTTCAAAAACAGAAAGATCAGTTGCAGCCTGTTGTGCTGGATTAACTTCCAGCAGTGCCGGGTTAAATATATCTCGCGCCTGTACGCTACCCAGAAACATTAAATGTGCCGTAATAAATAAAGCCAGCCGACTGATGCGTAATGCGGGTTGTTTTGGCACCCGACTTTTATTGTTATTCATCTGGTTATTCCCGTGTGCTGGCAATACTGTGAAAATGTTTAACCATTTCCGTCCTGTAATTGTGGCCAAATACTTACATCGTACCTTTGTGTTCCGGGCCAATAGCGCCGTAGTCGCTGATCACTTTCCAGCTCACAGCACTGCTATTAACACCGGCAGGTAATTTGAAATTCGCGTGACTCAACGGGGCGACAAATGTCGCGTCTTTCAGTGGTTTCCCACCCACACTCACTTCCATAAAGTTCATATAGAAAGGCGTTGGGTTAGTGACCAGAACACTGCTGCCGCTGCGTTTCCAGCTCAGTTGCCCCGCGACGTCTTCCGGCACTCCTGTTAGCCCCTGTGGACGGAAAATCAGTTTGATACGGCTCTTCACCGCAATCTGTAAGGTGTTCTGGGTGGTTTTCCCGTCCCCGGCAGGAATAGCTTTGATGTTCAGCCAGTACAGTGATTCCTGGTTTGAAGGCAGATTTCCACCGGCCCGCACCACGCGCAGCACGTTGTTTTGCCCCCCATCAAGGCGAAACAGCGGCGGCGTCACAATGAAGGGGGCTTTCTCAGCACCACCCGCGGTCGTTTCCACCCAGGTCTGAATCAGGTAGGGCACGTTGTCCGGGTTATTGACGCTCAGTGAAGACTCCTTCTTACTTGCGTCGTAAATAAGACGCGTACCGCCAACCACCACGCCAGCCTGAGCAAAGGCCGAAGTAAAACAAACCGTTGCCAGCACTAAACCGGTTAAAAATTTCATAAAGTGTTCTCAAAGCAGTTAAAAGGCCGGTAACGGCGTCACCGGCAAGGAATGACTAAGTCGTAATCCGCTAAAAAAATGGATTTAGTTGTAAGTCACGCTAAAGTTTGCAGAAGAGTTTGCCGGGCCCGCGGTCACGGTGTCGGAAACAGAGATATAACGCGCGGTGAAGTTCAGATCATTTTCAACGCTACCGGATTGCAGGGTATACGCCGTGGAGTCCTGGAACAGTGGCAACACATCGGCAGCGTCAGAAATCTGGATGCCGACGCCGGTGGCAACACCGGAAACCTGAGTCAGTTTCAGTACGCTGTTGTCACCGTTAAGCGCGGCGCCATCAAATTTGATTTTTGCCGTGCTTGCCGTCGCCGGGCAGTTAGTCAGTTTCAGGGTGAAACCTGTTGCTGCGGAAGTATCGCCTGAGGCGCCGAATTCAGATTTGGCCACGCTGCCTAAATTCACAATCAATGGGGTGGATGGGGTATTGACCACATCACAACCGGTATCGATGATTTCACCCTGGAAATTAACCTGACCACCCGTTGCGAATGCAGAGGCAGAAGAGATAATTGCAGCTGCAGTGAAAGCCATAGTGATTAAATTCTTTTTCATTTCAAAATTCCTTATTGGTTTTATTTACCACAAATAAAGAGCACCAATTCAAAATGGAATAATTTAAAAGGTTCCTTTATTTTTTTTGCAGGCCCAGAGCGGGCAGGAAATAAAAACAGAAGGCATGTATTGCAAAATCATTTTATTATAAAATGATTTTGCTCGCATCCACTCCAGTTTTTACTGGGACAATATTCCAATATCTGTTAAATCTTTTCAAGATCTTCAGTGTCTATTTTTAGACCCTGAAAGCCTTCATAAAGTAATAGATTGCTAGTCATAATTCCCATCCCGGAATTCTTTTCATCCGTAGAATGTCTGCGAAGGAAATGTAAAATGAATGACCTGCAAAAAACCGATAGATCAAATGTTTATGAGACAAGCTTAATTAAGCCTTTTTCTGACATCAATAAGCTTATAACAATATTGCAACCAAGTTCTAGCAATATGGTCACAATTGGCAGACAAAAAATCAACCTACTCGAAGCAGAAGGAAAACTAATATACTTGCTTCACGAAGGCAGCATTGCGTTAAACCGCTGTAATGACGGCATGATTATAAGCTCCGAACGCGCGCCCTTCATTTTTGGGCTATGTAATCAAATTTCATACTCCGGTAATGTTTTCATGCGCACGCAGGAAACCAGTAAAATAAGTTACTTGTCATTGGACAAAGCCAATGAAATCATTACAAAGAACAACCTCTGGGAGGCATCGTGTCATATCATGATGTATATTGCCGCGCGCGTGTTTACCAACTACTCGCAACTCTCTCAGGCCTCATCTTACGAGATAATCCGCAACCAGCTTTTTGAGTTAATGAATGAATCAACCAGCGTGAGAAATTCCGTTTCGGCAGCCCGTTATATTAAAGAACGTACCTTTTTATCGCGTAGCGGGATTATGCGAATCCTGGCAGAATTGAAAGCTGGCGGCTTCATTGATATCGATAAAGGGTTGTTAAAGAAAGTGAACCAACTCCCTTCCCGCTATTGAAATTTATTTCACTGACAGTAACGATTTTCTTCCCCGCGAATCGCAGTATCTGAGTCGTTCAATGCAGTAGACAAATGGATGTGCTATATTTTTTAATATGTTTATTGGCCTGTATGTGTAACTGCCATGAAAGATAAAAGAACGATTATTCAAGAGTTTTTAAATGTTCCCTCACCTTACGCGCAAGAGTTGTTGCGGGAACTTTCTGAAGGGGTGAAGTTCAAGACCTATCCACGCAGAACCCGTTTTAATACTGAAGATAATGGGCGTCATAATTGTTTCCTGCTGCGTGCGGGGGCCATTAATATTTGTGCTGACCCTAACGACAGAGTGATCAGCATTCAACAAGCCCCTGCTATTTTGGGTTTTATTACCCTGCTATCCAGTGCCGTGGACTTTAGAATTTACACCCTCTTTGAAAGCGAGATAGCCGTCATCTCCAGGGAAAAGGCATTTAGTGTTATTGCTGAAAAGAATTTGTGGGAAACCTATGCCAAACATGCCGAAATAGTTGCTAATAGATTGTATTTACAGAACATGTTTATTACAGCCCCCACCTCGTATGAGATCTTGCGCCACTTGCTTATCGATTTTATTAACCAGCCTGTAAACATTCGCCACTCCATTACCGTCGAGCGCTATGTCTGTGAAAGATCAAAGCTGTCCCGCAGTGGCGTGTTAAAGATATTGGCTAATCTGAAAGAAGGGAATCACATCGTAATAGAGAAAGGCATTTTAATTAGGATCAATGATTTGCCTGAGGATTTGTAATCTGAAAGTTTAAAACACAGCCTATCACTGCATATAAATACGGCCTCATCGCAGAGGCCGTTACTGATTAGCTGCCGATAACGCCGCCATCTGCTTTCACAATCACCACCTTGATGGCAGTGACACCAGTCTGGTGGAGTCGCTGCTGATACCGGTGACAGGTATTGCAGGTCCGGAATCACTAAGATACTGGATCTCACAGTACGGTACCTGTGATGCGTCGTTTCTAACGTTATTGCTGAGTCTGCGCTCTCATATTATCTCCAGTGCAACCGAACACGAAGGGGAACCTGATCTGCAGGTCTCCCCTTTTCTATGTCAAAATCACGTTTGTATACGTGAATCACTTCCGCCTATAGGGGGCCGGATCTGTCGAACAGGAAGGGGAATTATTGCTTTGCCCGCAATAATTTTTATAAACAGCATCTCATAAAACAACAATAGAAAATAACGATTGAAATCTAACTTATTGACAATTTAAACAATCGATAACCAATACAATGGCCCATCAGAATAATCGGGCCATTTATGGAATGTCGTTATCGATCTTCACGCTGATGCCAGATACGCAAAACATTCAGTACATCATCTTGCAGTTCATAATGCATTTCGTAACTACCGATAATGGCCCGACGGATTTCGCGGGGTTCATAACCTTCGACCACCTCCCCACGGCGTGGATTGAGGAGTAATGTCCCCGGCGCATTTACCAGTGATTGCACAATTGAAGTGATGTGATGGACGCCCCTTCCTAAGGTAGTCAGTGCCATACTTTTACTGACTGCATTGTTCCGGGAGTAACATCACATGAACACGATCAGAGTTGTTGGTATCGATATCGTCAAATCTGTTTTTCAGGTTTGTGTCTGGATGCTCGATGGTTCCGTTGCCTGGAACAGAAAAATGTCGCGCCCGAAATTGCTGGATACGCTTCGCCAGTTTGAACCGGGCACTTTAATTGCTATGGAAGCCTGTTCAACTTCGCATTTCTGGGGGCGAACCTTCAGTTCTATGGGGTATAGCGTGAGGCTTATTCCTGCACAACATGTGAAAGCATTTGTCCGGAGCCAGAAGAATGATGCTAATGATGCGCTGGCAATCTGTGAAACTGCCTGTCGTCCTGGTATTCACTTTGTCTCAGTTAAATCGACCGAACAGCAGGATATCAAAGCGCTGCGCAATACCCGTCAACTTATGGTTGAGCAAAGAACCGCGCTGGCTAACCAGCTTCGTTCTCTGCTCGCTGAATATGGCCTCATTATTCCTGTCGGGATCCAGCGTCTTCAGCAGCAACTACCAGACCTTATTGAAGATGCGTCTAATGATCTGACATTCACACTTCGCCGTTTACTTTCTTCATTGCGGGAAGATATACAGGCACTGAATGTACGGATCACACGTCTGGATAGCGAAATTGCGGCATTATCTTCTCAACACACAGCCTATCGTCATTTATTAACCATTCCTGGAGTCGGCCCGCTTATTGCTGCCGCTTTCATCAGTGAAGTTGATGTTACACAGTTCTCCAGCGGCAGAGATTTATCAGCCTGGTGTGGCCTGGTTCCTCGCCAGCACAGCTCGGAAGGAAAACAGAGACTGTCTTCAATGACGAAAAACGGCAATCGTAGTCTGAGAACGTTAGTCATCCATGGCGCCCGAGCGGTGATACGCTGCGTGAAAAGACGTGATGACAGCCTGGGCCTGTGGCTGAAGAAGATCGAGGCCCGGCGAGGGTTCCTGAAAGCCACGGTCGCACTGGCGAATAAACTGACCCGAATAATCTGGCGTGTGTTAACCGATGGTGTTGATTTTAATATGAACAAGGCTTTTGCTGTGATTTAACTCAATACAGTTTTTAAAGAAAACACGTTCCACCGAGTTTGCAGGTACTGATGAGAAAACGGTAAACCAACCCTGTAATAGCCTGAAGTATTCCATGGTAATGACATACCGGTGTAGTGATTAGGAAACAGGGTGCGGGTTTTTAACCCAATAGTAACGCCGGATATATGGCAGCAAACCGTATCAACTCAGCGCTTGCACAACGCGGGGCATCCATATATGGAATACTAAATCTGGCCACCTGAATAGAGGTGATACCATCACCTCATAGTCAAAACAGGTGACATTATGACCGGACGTAACAGACGCAATTTTAGCCCCGAGTTCCGACTTGAAGCTGCCCAGCTTGTACTCGATCAGCACTACACCGTTACCGCCGCTGCAACGGCAAATAACTTTGATGATAAAAATAAATTTAGGGGGCTGAATACTTAATGCGCGATATAAATATAACTTTATCATAGCGACATTACCGTTAAAAATTTCAAAGGATAATTCCGAACGAATTGATATCATACTTGAATTGCATGAATTAATTATCAGAGAGATTTTAAAACAGGAAAAATTGACAGAAAGAGATAATTCAGGAGGCAAACGTTTGGCATTTTCAGGAAGAACAATAAACCTGATCGTGAAGTTTCTGTAGTGGTTAAAGAAATAATAGAAAGGTTAGGAAAAAGAATTAACGAGCGAAATTACATTATATTTCTTTATAATTTTTTTGGTGATGACATAGCTTTTATTTATCAGTCAATGCATGCTCTTTAACACTTGTGTTTCGACTCAACTTATCAGATTAAGGAAGATGCTGGATATGTTTTTGATAAACGTGGTTTTCTCAAAGAGTGGAAGATATTTCTGATCGGCATTAAGTATAGAACCGCGGTTGTCATGTCGGATATCACAAATACTATACGAAATGGCGACGTTTGTGCTCTGGGTAGTTCGTGATGTTAGTCATAACCTGTACGGACAATCCCACAACAAGCCACACATTACAAATCATCCGCTATACTTATTAAAAATCATGACTTCAGTGTTCAGAACGCCTCACAAGTGAACCTGCAAAGTGATATCTCTTAAACTTTAGAAGCTAAAAAAACGGTGAAAACATGAATGGAGAGCTTATATCCGATAAAATTCTTGGGCTCACTAAATTCAACCTTAACCTACTGACTGTGTTTTGCTTGATCTACTCGACAAGAAGTATCACTGATGTTTCGGAGATACTGGGTGTCACCCCACCCTCAGTCAGTCAGTCTCTGCAAAAATTGCGCATTCATTTCCAGGACCCACTTTTCATTCGCCACGGAAACTCTATTGCCCCCACCATTTTTTCTGATGATCTTTACACACAAGTTCACAAACTCATTGAACAGATGAGTGACTCTGTTAATCATATTGAAAAAACAAACAAGAGAGAAGAGTTGGTGATCTATTCCCCCTTTTCTCTTGTGATAAATGACCTGCCAACTCTTATTGAAAAAATAAAAGATGATAAACTCCCATATAAAATAAAATATATAGAAACCAACGTCTACCTCCCCGAGGTAGATGAACTCTTAAACTTACGAAAAGTGGATGTCGTTTTCTCTGCAGCACCTATCATAAACTCATCGTTGAAGTGTATTAAATACAATGAAACAGAATTTATTTTGGTTTGCAGAATATCTAATCCATATAATGAAAGAAACATAACATCTGAGAAACTTGAGGAAGTTGACTTTGTCGGATATATAAACTCAGACAGCTACATTAAATACATACAAAAAACCTCCCGACAGAATATTGGCAACCGTCATTTCGTATTTGAAACCAATTCTTTAATGGCACAATTATCAGTACTTTCGAAAACCAATTGCGTTGGTTTTATATCCAAAAAGGCATTTATTGAACTGGGTGAATTCTTCAATCTTAGGAAGATTGAGCCCTTATTCCCTGTGCCAAAATTAGATATCTATATGACCTATCGCAAGGACATGGAAGAATCACAAGGCTTCCAGGCGTTCTTACAAACCATTTTAAACACTAACATTCTGTGATGCGCTTTCAAAACACCTGGTCGCGCAATATGTTTGTTAGAATTTAATTTTTACCCCCACAATCCCGCCATAATTTTTACTGTCTCCCTCCAGCGATTTCTCATAACTCATTGAGCCAGTCAGGGAGACACTTTTGTTAAACTGGTGGTCCCCCCCTGCAATGATCTGTCCCGACGTACCTGTGGTATTGGTGATGAAAGGCACTGCGCCATCTTGCGAACTAAATTCTGTCCTGGTTTTGCCCCTGAAATCATGCAAGATACCCGGTCGCAACCAGACTGTTGTTCTGCTTTCTTTATCATTATTTTTCGCTTTACTGTCATGATCCCAGGTTTGATGAAAACGTAAACTTAAACGGCCTGCCAGTGACTCACCTTTACCAAAATTCACGGCAGCGGCGTCATCATGAAGACTATCCAGTTTCGTGGTTGAATAAACCATTTGCGCCTGCGGCTCGATGAAACGTTTCACGTTTTCCTCAGGTTGCCATGGGTAACCTGTTTCAAGTGAGGCCGCTAAACCATAACCCTTTGTCTTAACGGATGTAATATCGCGGGGTGAAGACTCGACATAAAAGCGATTGTACTGGGCAACGGCATCCAGGTAAGTGCCCGATGGGGTAAAATGCGTCCAGTAAACCCCAACTCCCCACGATTTCAGGGCATTGCGGCCTGCATATTCATTATCCGTATGCGTGACGTTGCTATTCATTTTGCCGAGATTCCCCGTTATACCGGCAAAATCGGAGCGCCCCTCTTCATTCGTCTTACGATATAAATCGATGCCCAGTTGAATTGCATTCAACGTGAACCGTGATTCCGGTCCATTCAAATCCTGAGTTCCCCTTTTATAAATGGCACGTCCCCAACTCATTGAGAGGGAATCTTCGGCCTTTTTAAAATTTTCCAGGCTGGCGAATTGCTCGCCGGTACGTTCATGAAGACTGTCTATGAGCATGCGGTTGTAGAGTAAGGCCTGCTGCATAAACGCTTGATAAAGCGAAGTTTCAGCTCTGTAATCAGGGACTGAGGGTAGCTGTTCAGCTGGTTTTGTGGGATCCGCCCCCCCGGTATTTCCTTTCCCTTCGTTGTCTTTTGATGGTTGCTTGCCCTCATCTGGTTTATCGTCAGGGGGCGGTGTGACGGGTTTATCTCCCGGTTTATCTCCCGGGGGCGTGGTAGGGGTTTCATCATCAGGCTTATTCGGTGGGATAACGATATCATTACCCGGAATATTGGTATCTTTATGGGAACGCAGATACCATGCCTGCTCATTACTTCCATCCACACTGGAGCGATAGAGTGTGTACTGATACGGCCCCGCCTTCACTTTATTTAACAAGCTAAAGGTCCCGATTGCCGTCGTCCCACCATTGATGGCATCAACCACTTTAATCCCATTCCCATGGGTAAGCGCCCCTTTCCCGTCGGTGTTGGTGATCCTCAGGTTCGACGAGCCGTCAGCATGCCCACCGTCGATGACGAGCTTATCTGTTGCCGACGCATCATCAAAGAGATGTGTGTTTAAACCAATGGTCCCGTTTTCACCGTGATAGAGGTTTACCTGTAGCGTCTTATACTGGCCATCCACCGGTGAGCTAAAATTGATAAAACTGTTGTTGTTCGTCAGGGTGCTGAGATCTGAATTACCGTTCATCAGCCAGAGGCTGGTATTGCTCATCGACACATCAGAATATGCATTGGCTTCAGTGGTCGCAGCCCCCGAGACAATGGTTCCGGACAGATCAAGTTGGGCATTCCCGGGATGGCTCCCCGCTCCGTTCTTCACCTGTAACCAGTGATCCCGGCCTGTTACTCGACTATTTTGCAGCATAATGTCTGCATGACCACCGATCTCAATACCCACCCCAGCCTCGCTGGTAAATACACTGCTTTCAAAAACAGCTTTGCCTGGCAAAGCGTCAGTACCCTGAACGCCGAGTGAGGCAGCAGCACTCCCGCGAGCAGCCACGACTGTATTTTCACCGCTGACATTGCCGCCATTTTTTGCCAGCACGCCAAAAGCCTGATTACCCGTTACGGTGATCCCTGTATTTTCAAGAGCAAGCAGTGCTGAGTTACTGACCAGCGCGCCAGTTGCCCCTGCCCCCTGTGTTCGTATAACCGCGTTTTGAGCCGCAAGTGTTGCACCCGCTTCAGACCACAACCCGACAGCGTTATCGCCATGGGTATTCACGGTAGCGCTGCTCAACATCACTTCGGCGGTTTCTGCTTTATATTTCCGCCCCACAAATACACCGGTTGCATTCTTGCCGAGCGTTTCGACCGCAACATTATCAGCTGTTATCTTTACGCTGCCGGGTTTTGCCGCGCCGATCCCGGCGTATAACCCCGCAGAGTTGTCGCCTTCAGTACGAACAGTGACATTCTTCAGAGAAGCATTGCCGCCATCATCAACAGCCACCCCGTAGGCCTGTGTTCCTTTGGTCACAAGATTTGTGCCCTCAACGCTCAGGAAGGAACCAGGATTACGCGCTGCCATGGCATGTGGAAAGGTGAGATTCGATTGCACCGGTGAACCATTGCCGGTTGTTACCACACTTCCGCCGGTTACCGAAACCACCGCCCCGGTGTCTGCAATGATGCCCATGGCATTGTCATTGCCTGACGTTTCGACATGCGTGTTAACGATGCTTGCTGTGGCATTCGCTACCGCAATCCCTGTGGAGTAATTTCCACCCGTGCTAATTCCCGAGGCATCGACATTTAACTGGCTGCCGCTTAATGCGCTTATGCCATAGCTCGTATTCTGTGTCGTTGAAACTTCACTCTGACTGAGGTTGAGTATGGAGCCGGCCCCCTGAAGCAAAATGCCCGGTGACCAGGGACCGGTGCCATTTTCCAGTGCAGTCACGTTGATTTTACTGCCTGAGACGTCAGCCGTTGCGCCATCCGTCATGTTGATACCCGAGCTTCTGGCCCCTCGGGCTTCAATACGGGTATTTTTAACTGTCGCACGCGAATCTGCACCTTCCACGGACACGCCGTGGCTTTGCTGCCCAGAAGTCGTCATGGCTGAACAGGAGATGGAGAGGGTCCCGCCTGCTAACGCTCTGGCAGCGGCCGTGGGGTTTACTGCATTACCCGCGCCACTGACGTTAATCGTGCTGTCATCAAGGGTGATGGAACTGTTTTGCCCTTCAGCCCGGCTTCCACCCTGGTTTGTACCGGTAACACTGACAGCCAATCCGGCCCCGCTGATAGCCCCACCAGACACGGCATGCAAAGCTGCGGTGGTCGTCGTGCTGGTTGCGGCGCCGATAGTCTCAATAATGCTGTCGAATAGCGAGATATGGGCATTGTCCTCGGCTCTTGCAGCGCTGGCGCTCGCCCCGGCGGAAGTGAAATGAAGGTCCCGACCAGTGACAGAGGTATTATCATCACTGGCCAATAACACATGACTGACGCTCAGCGTTTTTTCATTATCCAGCGGTGCGGCGGCTGATACCGCAGCGCCTGAGGTCTCGATTTTCGTTCCGTCCTGCAGATTGACACTGCCGCCGCTTCGGACCCACAAACCTGTGGCCCCTTTCCCTGTCGTCTGGATGAGGCCACCTGAAATTGTCGCGCTCGAAGAGCCATCGATGAATACCCCGTGGCCATAGCCTCCACTGGTGCGAATGGTGGTGTCTTTTAATTCCAGGCTGGCGCTTTCCGTCGCTTTTATTCCATATGCCGAGCCACCCACAGTGTTGATCAAGGCATTCTCTGAATGCAGTTGGCTGCCTGGGCCATTAACCGTGGCACCATGACTGCCACCATTGCTCCCGCGGGCCGCGGTGGTCAGAATGGTCGTTCCATCCGTAAGACTCACTCGAGCTCCTTGCTCTGCAGCGACCCCCACAGCTCCCCATGAAGTCGTTTGTACAGATGAATTTTTCAGGCTCACCGCAGACTTATCACCAGAGGCGACAATGCCCCGGTTATTATTACCTTTTGCACCGCCACCGAGGGTTACGCTGGAATTATCCAGTTCCACCCGACTCCCAGAATTAACAAGAATACCTGTCATGTCGTTTGCAGTCACAACCGCGCCCTTCCCCGTTTTGGGATCCATTAATACAGTGGTATCCGTGAGGGAGACATGACTATTATCAGTAACACTGATACCAATCTGTTCCTTAGCGTTTGCGGCGGTAGCTGCGTTATTTTTAATGCTACCGTGGCTGAGCGAAATATTGGCATTACCGTCTGCTTTCACCCCTGTGGTTTTGGTGGCATTCAGGTTTATATTTTCATCAATATATAAACCTGAAGTCGTAATACCTGCGGCACCGGATGTACTGACTGCGATATCTGCATTGGCATCCATACAACCAAAGCTTAATACCCCCGCAACCAGCCCTGCTGAGGTTTTCAGGCGAAAGACACAATGAACACTATGTGTGTCCTTGGACAAGATTTTAATGATTTTCATATTAATGCCTCCAGACATCATTGTGTTTATCTCTGCACTCATAGCTCATAAAATCGTATGGAAATTACCTTGTTCGCAAATTAAATTCGTAAGAACGACAGGGGTCGGATGTCAATAGCTAAAAATGATATATCCTGATATGAGTTATCGGTGAAACATTCATATCAAAGTAAACATTCCACTTACATGCGTTTAAATTAAATAAGAGAAAAGAGTCAACATTCACTGAATACTACTGCTGCTGACAGTAACCAATAATTCACTTATTATATTGTGCCCGTACAAGAAAATAGCTTCTGCGGTTCCGTTGTTACCAGCTGTACTTCACACCAATCTGGATTTCTTCCGCCCGTGGTTTTTAAGCTTACGCGGGGTGAACCACATTTTTCTTTCATTGTTTCTGTACTCGTTCCGGACTATCACTCTCTTCATACCCCTCAGAACTGGAAATTATTTTTTCCAAAATAAATGAGCTACTTTTATCGCACGCACTGCAAGTTTCAATTTGGTTTAACTCTTGCCTGTACGTATTTAAGCAAGCAGCACAAGCCTGATAAGGCACAATAACGCCTAACGCTCTTATTTCGGCGCTTGCACCTTCAAAAACACCTCGACATTTTCTTACCCATGTCGAAAAATGTTGCCGGAAGCTGCTTTCGGAAATATAGGCCCAGTCAGACCATGTTCCGTTTTTGCTGGACTGGCGGTACTGCCAGACCTGAGCATGTTGTTCAACCGTTCTATAGTGAAGGATCTCTTTGGCCATAGATCTTATTTCCCTTTGGCTAGCATAATCTGGCCAATCTTCAGAAATGGGTTGTTTTAACTCATTCAGTCTTACGTTTTCTACTTTCTTCATGATGAATCCAGGAAGGTAATTTTTACTGTGTTACGACGGTTACGATCATTCGTTATGATAAGCTTCATTTAATCTAGTTGCTCTGAGCTCTTTCGAATTTATTTCTAGCCATATTAAACCAACATGCCATTTGTTGACATAATAAACATTTCATTCCTGATTAAGTTATTCTTAAGCGGATGGCGGGAATTTAATTAAGAATGTACCCAAGACTATTCCCTTAGCAAACCTTAAATATATAATTCACTCAACAAAATGGTAGTACTCCGCATAAGGGAATTTACTTTTATGACATAGCACCCCACCTGAGAACAGAGGCACTGTTGCAAAAATTCTGTGACTGATAGACATGGTTAAAACTTCGCCAGAGGTACAGGTTATGAACCCATCCAGAGGCCGTCACTTCACTGGGATCATCATTCTTTGGGCTGTTCGCTGGCACTGCAAATACGGGATCAGCTACCGCGAACTGCAGGAAATGCTGGCTGAACGGGGTGTCATTGTCGACCACACCACGATTTACCGCTGAGTTCAGCGTTACGCACCGGAAATGGAAAAGCGGCTGCGCGGGTACTGGCGCAACCCTTCTGACCTGAGTCCGTGGTTCATTGACGACCAATGTGAAGGTCAATGGCTGCTGGGCTTATCTGTACCGGGCCGTCGACAGCCGAGGCCATACCCTTGATTTTTATCTCTCTCCACGTCGTAACAGCAAAGCTACATACCTGTTTCTGGGGAAGATTTTAAATAACGTGAAAAAATGGCAGATCCCGCGTGTTATCAACACGGACAAGGCTCCAGCATATGGCCGTGCACTGGCACAGTTGAAACAGGGGGAAAATGCCCGCCCGATGTTGAGCACCGACACAAAATAACATTATCGAATGCGATCACGGAAAGCTGAAGCGGATAATCAGTGCGGCGCTGGGATTCAAATCCATGAAGACAGCTTACGCCACGATTAAAGGAATTGAGGTCATGCGGGCGTTGCGTAAAGGACAAGCTACGTCATTTTATTACGGACACCCTCAGGGCGAGGTACGTCTGGTGAACAAGGTTTTTAGTATTTGAGCTTATTCTTCAAAGAGAATGCTCTATTTAGGATCCTGTTTGCAACAGTGCCGTGCTGGAACGGATTACAGCCGTAGTCAGCATAATTGCTATTGCCCGCGAGTTCAGTACGACACGGCAAACCATTCTCAGGGTAAAAGCAGCAAATAAGGAGTCTGTTATTTAACAAATATGCTTAAGGCAGGGATAACAGCCAGTGGTCCTGGCCCATATTTGTGAGCCTTTTTCTTGTTTAGTTCAGTATGAGAACCCAAGACTTTTCAGTCTCCCCATAGCCCAACATCGCGCACATTTTAAATGTATCATTAATGCGGCAAAACAAACTTCATCAGTTGATGCTACTTCTGCTTTTCGCTCATAGCTGCCCGTCAACTTTGTGCCATGAGCAGACGTTAACGCCCTGGACTCGTTAAAGTACTCTTATGGTAACTTGTAATCATCTGCATCCTGCTGAAGAGACTTTGCATGCTGAACGGTCTGAATCACATAACAATCGCTGTAAGTGATATTTCTAGAAGTTTTGATTTTTACGTCAATACACTTGGTTTTATACCTAAGGCCAGATGGAGCAATGGGGCTTACCTTTGTCTGGGTAATCTGTGGTTCTGTCTTTCTGCTGATTCAGTTGTTTCACTGGAGGATTACACTCACTACGCATTCAGCATCCGTAGCGAAGACTTCGATGTGTTTGCTAATCGCCTGAAAACATCGGGTGTTACAGAGTGGAAAATAAATAAGAGCGAAGGAAAATCTATCTACTTTTTGGACCCCGATGGGCACAAGCTGGAAATACATGACGGCGATTTAGATAGCCGCCTCAGCGAGTGTAGGAAACATCCTTATGAAAAAATGGAGTTTTTCTAGTGTCGTAAAATTGAGTGCAACAATAATGTTTTGATAAATCTGAGTGAATCGCAGTGGTTAATCCAGACACTTACTAACCTGTTGTATATAGGATGCATTTTCAGCTTTCACGACCATTGAGACTGTAATTAAAATTGTGTAATTGCCTGTTTTTGATATGTTCACTCCAACAACGGAGACAGGCAAATTATGGACGAAAAGAAACTCAAAGCCCTTGCGGCTGAACTGGCTAAAGGCCTTAAAACCGAAGCCGATCTCAATGCGTTTTCTCGTATGCTCACGAAATTAACCGTCGAAACAGCGCTCAATGCAGAGCTGACTGACCACCTCGGACACGAGAAAAACGCCCCAAAATCAGGCTCAAATACCCGTAATGGCTACTCGTCCAAAACACTGCTGTGCGATGACGGTGAGATCGAGCTGAATACGCCACGTGACCGAGAAAATACCTTCGAGCCTCAGCTCATAAAGAAAAACCAGACGCGTATTACGCAGATGGACAGTCAGATTTTGTCCCTGTACGCCAAAGGTATGACGACCCGTGAAATCGTCGCCACGTTCAAGGAAATGTACGATGCGGACGTGTCTCCCACGCTGATATCTAAAGTCACCGATGCGGTTAAAGAACAGGTAACAGAGTGGCAAAATCGACCTCTGGATGCTCTGTATCCCATTGTTTATCTTGACTGTATCGTGGTTAAAGTTCGTCACGGCGGCAGCGTGATTAACAAAGCCGTATTCCTCGCGCTGGGCATTAATACCGAAGGCCAGAAAGAATTATTGGGTATGTGGCTGGCAGAAAACGAAGGGGCAAAGTTCTGGCTCAGTGTGCTGACAGAGCTTAAAAACCGGGGTCTTCAGGATATCCTGATTGCCTGCGTGGACGGGCTGAAGGGCTTCCCGGATGCGATAAACAGCGTTTATCCTCAGACGCACATCCAGTTGTGCATCATCCATATGGTGCGCAACAGCCTGAAATACGTGTCGTGGAAGGATTACAAAGCCGTCACCGGCGGGCTGAAAACGGTGTATCAGCTCCGACAGAGGAAGCCGCGCTGATGGCGCTGGATACGTTCGCGGGTGTCTGGGACGATAAATATCCGCAAATCAGCAAAAGCTGGCGTGCGCACTGGGAAAATCTCAATACGTTCTTCGGCTATCCGCCTGATATCCGCAAGGCAATCTACACCACGAATGCCATCGAGTCGCTGAACAGCGTTATCCGTGCAGCCATCAAAAAGCGAAAGGTGTTCCCGACAGACGACTCGGTGCGAAAAGTGATTTATCTGGCGATCAAGGATGCTTCAAAGAAATGGAGTATGCCGATCCAAAACTGGCGGCTGGCGATGAGTCGTTTTATTATCGAGTTCGGTGACCGCCTGAGCGATCACCTTTAATACGGTGGCAGTTACACAGAATTATTTACAGAACCCGACCATTTTCTAACTGACCATGGTCCGTCCTGCTGACGGGTTGGTACCAGGAACGGACATTGTAAAGCCCGCCTTGCATTGGCTAAGGGGAAAAGGCCACTGCCCTGCTTGTACGGGCTATTTCAATACATAATCGAACTTCTCTTCCCAATTAAAACTCAGATCTTGCAGTTTTACCCTCTCAAAAACCTCGATAATTTTATCGAAATAATTGCCAAGACCCACCTTGGATAGCTCGGAATTTAGCCATATTATTTTTACTGGTCTTTCAATATCAGTGCTAAGGCGATCCCACAATGCATCAAGATTTCTGCCATAGTAAGGTCCAAAGTTTAAAGATAAAGAAATAATAGAATGAAATTCTTTTTCAGATAGGACGCATGCTCCATCCAAATAAAATTCATTAACACTCATTTTCTGTTCACTCACTTTGACGTTCTCCCCGTTAATTAACACACAAAAATGCAAGTGATTTCCACCTTAACGGCTTTAACAATTGCCAACTTCCGCTGTTCGCTCAGTGCAGACCTGTTGTCTCTTCAATCTGCTGCGTGAAGCGGGCTGACACAATGGCTCCAACATACGAATCAGTCCACAATAAAGAGTTTTGCGCCTGTCGTAGTTCTGGACTGATGTGGCTCCGCGTTATCACCA
>DATERH010000362.1:0-20572 GCA_035271785.1 Buttiauxella sp. | reverse complement strand
GCTTTACATGAAGTATGGGTATGTTTATAGTTCGCCCCGTTGGAAGCGTGGCCGAGTGGTTGAAGGCACCGGTCTTGAAAACCGGCGATCCGAAAGGGTTCTAGAGTTCGAATCTCTACGCTTCCACCAACATTCAAGCCCTAGCTTAGAAATAAGCTGGGGCTTTTTCGTTTTTGTTTTCAACTTGTTGGTGTTTCGAACAAATAACACGATTTTGGTTATTTTTAAGGCGAACGAACAACGTCAGGCTTTACAGGAAGTTCGAGGATGTTTATAGTTCGCATCGTTGGAAGCGTGGCCGAGTGGTTGAAGGCACCGGTCTTGAAAACCGGCGATCCGAAAGGGTTCTAGAGTTCGAATCTCTACGCTTCCACCAACATTTGAGCCCCAGCTTAGAAATAAGCTGGGGCTTTTTCGTTTTTGTCGCTTTACCCAGAAGCGGACATAAATTTGCCAACCTCAGATTGCATACTTTTTTACAGTGACAGTGACAGTGACAAGTGCATAGGAATGTATTGCAGGCTAAGAGCCCGAACGCGCATTGACCGAAGCGGCCAGCCCTGGGAGCGATAAATAACGCCCTTTTACGGGAAGGACTAAGCTATCTTAGAAGGTGTAATACCATTTGAATCTTATATCGGGCACTTTCATCCATGTGAGTAAAATACTGTTGTCAGGAATTTAAAAATAACCTGAAGGCAGATAGACTTTACTGGGGGGGAAGTGGATCATTAGTGTCATTTGTTATTAGGAAAACACCATGCGTAAAATAGGTCCTTTATTAGCAGTATTGGGGTGCATTATGTTTATTTCCCTGCCCGCTGTTGCGGGTAAAGGTGATAACGGTAATGGCAATGGCAACGGCAATGGCAACGGTAAGAGTAGCAACGCAAATGCTGTGAAATCAGGAAACTATAGCAAGAGCGGAAATGACAAAAAGGTCGATAAAAGCAATAAGTATGACAACGATGATGATTATAACTGGGATAACTTCCGTAAACAGGCAAGAGATCTAGGCTATAGAGACTATAAGCCATTGCCTCCGGGAGTGGCGAAAAATCTGGCCAAAGGTAAACCATTACCGCCAGGAATAGCCAAAAAGAGTGTACCGGCCAATCTTGCCCGAACGTTGCCATACCATGCTGGTCGTGAATGGAATATTGTTGGGAACGATCTGGTTTCCGTCGTAAGCAGCACAGGCATAGTGGCAAGCGTCATTCGTGGAGCTTTATGATTAACCCCCTCCCATAGACACTTCGCATAAAAGCCTGTATTTAGCAGGCTTTTTGCAGGAATATCCTACCGTTAGATAATGTAAGCTCATGCAGGAATACTGGGTTGCCTTAAGCCCGGTAGGATTCCGCTTTTTAGTTTCCCAGCGCTTTATGATGACGTTTCCCCCGAAAAACAAAACCAGTCTGGACTTGGCGAGTATAAATAAGACGGGAGGTTTGAAATGTTTCACTCTATTTTAGTCCCCATAGACATTTCCGAGAGTGGCCTGGCTCGTCAGGATATTCCTTAATGTTGAAGTTCACGCAGCGATGAATGGCGCCAAAGTTCATTTTATTACAGTTATACCTTCTTTCCCTTCTTTCCCTTCAGTGGATATTGCGCATTCTGCTGGGATGCTAAATAAATGTGAAATACAAAATGTCCAATTCTTGTGGTTCGATAGCGACGTATAGATAAAGTCTGCATTAGGTTAGCAATATAAAATCGTAGTTCCTCAGGCATCGAAATGTTATCACTCAGCTAATCACTGATTGAACACATTGATGAACAAAGAGAAATACGATGCCGCATTCTTCGATATCCCCTAATACATCAGCAGAATCATCCATAACAGCAACCCGGGGTCTTTCCACGCTGGAGGCCCGGGTAAAACAAGATCTGGAATGGCTGGCGTTGCCTGCTAAACGTTGGTTGCTGGAACAGTCTGACCCGCAGGCGAAGAACGTGGTGATCATCGGTGCAGGCATGGCAGGTCTGGCGGTGGCGTTCGCTCTACGTCTGCAAGGTATTGATGCCGTGCTTTATGATAAAGCACCTAAAGATTATGAAGGCCCCTGGGCTACGACCGCACGCATGGAAACGCTGCGCTCTCCTAAACACCTGACTGGTCCGGCTCTTGATATCCCGTCTCTGACCTTTCGCGCATGGTATGAAGCGCAATATGGCCTTGAGGCCTGGGATGCGTTAGACAAGATCCCGCGTCTGCAATGGGCAGACTACCTGCGCTGGTATCGTCAGGTGCTGGCGTTGGATGTCCATAACGATCACACGCTGACCGACCTAAATGTGCAGGATCCGCAGCGCATAACTCTGACCTTTTCGCACCACGGCGAGACTCATCAGGTCAGCGCGCGCAAAGTGATCCTTGCCACCGGCATGGATGCGTTCGGCGGGCCTTCCATCCCCGATTTTGTGGCCGATGTGCAGAAGCGATTTTGGGCTCACTCGGAAGAGGCGATTGATTTTGCCGCTCTGGCCGGACGCCGGGTGGCGGTAGTGGGGGGGAGCGCCACCGCAATGGACGTTTCTGCCACAGCGCTGGAAGCCGGTGCTGCAGGTGTGGAACTGCTGGTCCGTCGCCCTGATTTCCCTCGGGTGAATCTGTCGAAAGGGGCTGGCAACCCGGGGCTGGAAGCAGGTTACTTTGCCCTTCCGGACGAGTGGAAATGGCGACTTGCTCATCATATTTCTACCGTGCAGACGCCTCCACCACACGGCAGTACCCTGCGCGTGTCACGTCATCCTAACGCCTGGTTTAATTTTAATGCTCCAGTTGAACGTGTCGAAACCCGCGGGGAAGGCATCGTCGTGCATACGCCACAGGGGGAAGTGCCAGTGGATTTTCTGATCCTCGCCACTGGCTATACCCTGAACTGGCACGCTCGCCCGGAATTTCATGCGCTGGTTGATCAGGTCAAAACCTGGGGCGATGCCTGGCAGCCACCAGCCGATAAGCAGAATGCACAATTGTCGAGTTATCCCTATCTGGGGGCTGATTTCGCGTTTCAGGCTAAACATGCTGATGCTCCCCCCGCATTGTCGCGGCTGCACTGCTTTAGCCACCCGGCACTGCTGAGTAACGGCCACGTCGTCGGGCTTATCCCAGGCATCAGCCAGGGGGCGCGCACGTTGGCACAAAACATTGCCGGTCAGCTTTATCACGAGGATCGCGAGCCGTATTTCCAGTCGATTGTCCATTATGACGATCCCGAACTGTTGGGTGATGAGTGGCAGCCTGCCGTACCTTATGCCTGGCGCGAACGATAGCGATCGCCGTTTACTTGCAGAATTGAGTCTGGCGCAGACACCGCGCTAGTTCCGTTTCGTCACTACATCCCGCTAACAATTTTACGCATATTCATTGCCAGTATTGTTCTTTGCTGTTTACCAACCGCTGTGAAAATATCGAACCAAGGTTTCGGACGGCTAGCCGTATGTATGGGTTCGTCTGGCCGCTCTCAGCACGACGCTTAAACGATAACCACAGGAAAAAATAACAATGTCGATTTTGCCTTCCACATACCGATTTCACCTTTTCGCCACGATGGCGCTGGCAGGGATCAGCACCGCTTCGTTAGCGGCAGACAGTGCGCCGAAAAACGGTGGCACCCTGATTTATCTGGAACAACAGGCCCACACCAATCTCTATCCACCTGCTGGTGGGTTTTACCCTAACGGCGGCATCCTTAACCAGATTACCGACAAACTGACCTGGCAAAACCCTAAAACCTTGCAACTGGAGCCGTGGATTGCCGAATCCTGGACCTCCAATGCCGATTTCACTGAGTACACCTTCAAGCTTCGTCCCGGCGTAACCTTCTCAGATGGTACGCCGCTTGATGCGAATGCGGTGGCGAAAAACTTCGATACCTATGGCCTGGGCAATAAAGCCCTGAATCAGCCGGTTTCTGAGGTCATCAATAACTATCTGAAAAGCGAAGTGGTTGATCCGCTGACGGTGAAATTCTTGTTCAAATCGCCGTCGCCTGGCTTCCTGCAGGGCACATCTGCCATTGGCTCCGGGCTGGTATCTCTGTCAACGCTTGAGAAAAACTTTAACCAGCTTGGCAACGCGAGCAGCATCATTGGCTCTGGCCCGTTTGTGGTTGAGAGCGACCGTCCTGGTCGGGAAGTGAAACTGGTGGCGCGCAAGGACTATAACTGGGCACCAGCCAGCTTTGCCCATCAGGGACGTCCTTATCTGGATGGCATCAACATCCTGGTGACACCTGAAGACAGTGTACGTATCGGTGCTTTGCTCTCCGGCCAGGCCGATGCGATTCGTCAGGTTCAGGCCTACGACGAGAAGCGCGTTTCGGATGAGGGTTTTGCCGTTTACGCTTCGCCAACGCGTGGGGTGAATAACAGTGTCAATTTCCGTCCTGATAACCCAATAGTGGCAGATCAGAAAGTGCGTGAAGCACTGCTGCATGCCACTAACACCAAGGAGATCGTCCAGACGCTCTTCTCGGATAATTACCCTCAAGCCACTTCGGTGTTAGCCAAAACGGCAGTGGGCTATGTGAATCTTTCCGACAAGCTGAAATTTGACCCCGCACAGGCCGCACGTTTGCTGGATGAAGCTGGCTGGAAAACTGGTCCGGACGGCGTGCGCCAGAAAGAGGGGCAATCCCTGACGCTGACTGCTTATGAATCTCTCCCGCAGCCGCAAAACAAAGAGACCTTGCAGCTGGTGGCGCAGCAGTGGGCCAAAGTGGGCGTCAAACTCAACGTTCTGGCGGGTGATGCGGGCAGCAAAACGCTGGATAACCTCGACCCGGCCAAAACCGCCGTTTACCCCACTATGGTGGGTCGTGCAGACCCGGACGTGCTGAAAAGTCAGTACTACCCAACCGTGCGCAACGTCTTACTGCAAAAAGGGGGGGCCAGCGACAAGGTGCAGCATTTTGAGGATACCCATCTTAACGGATTGCTCAATGGCATCGCCTCCGCCACCTCACAGGACAAACGCATCACGCTGGTCAATGAGGTGCAGCAATACCTTATCGATAAAGCCTACGTAATCCCTATCTTTGAAGAGCCGCAGGTCTATGCCGGTGCGCCTTCCACGAAAGGGCTGGGCTTTGAGGCCGTAGGCCGCCCGAGTTTTTACACCACCTGGTTAGATAAATAAATCACTCGCCCCCTCGTCGCCAGGCGAAGGGGCAACCGTGAAAGAGGACAGGCCATGGGCAGATATATAACGGTACGTTTTGGCCAGGCACTGATAGTGTTATGGGCCGCGTTTACTCTTTCTTTCGTGCTGTTACAGGCGTTGCCAGGGGACGCGATACTGATCAAATTCCAGAATCCGGATCTCGGGCTGAGTGCAGACCAAATTGCCCAACTGCGCCTGAGCTATGGCGCTGACACACCGGTACTGACGCAATATACCCACACTATTGTCAGCTTGTTGCACGGCGATTTTGGTCTTTCCCTCCAGTCCGGTGTACCCGTTAGCGAGTTACTGACCGAGAATCTTCCTTCAACATTGCTGCTGGCACTGTTAGGGCTGATTGTCTCAACGCTGCTGGCCTTTGTACTGGCCGGGCTTTCATTCTTGTCGCCTTTTACCTGGCTGCGTGGAGCGCTGCAATCGCTACCGTCGCTGTTCATTTCGGTGCCGACCTTTTGGCTCGGCATCGTGTTGATTCAAATTTTTTCCTTTCAGTTGGGGTGGATCCCGGTCATTAACCCAGGTCCGTGGCAAGGGCTGATCCTGCCAACCCTGACCCTGGCACTGCCAATCTCAGCGCCGCTGGCGCAAATTCTCATGAGCAGTATCGACCAGGTGCAAACTCAACCGTTTGTTGCCGTTGCGCGCGCCAAAGGTGCCAGTCGTGCTGGCGTGCTGTGGCGGCATGTGCTGGGCAATGCGCTGCTGCCGACGCTCACCGTGGCGGGTCTGTTATTAGGTGAGCTCATCGCGGGTGCATTGATAACCGAAACCGTATTTGGTCGCAGTGGCCTCGGACTGCTGACTCAGGAAGCGGTCAACACCCAGGACGGCAGCGTGTTACAGGCGATAGTGGTGATTTCAGCCAGCACCTTTGTGGTGATTAACCTGGTCATCGATCTGCTTTACCCCTTGCTCGATCCCCGACTGAAAAACAGCACAGGAGTTACCTCATGACGGTTGTTCCTCAGGGAAAGCTCAGCTTTGTGCAACTGCACAAACGTGTTCGCATACCGCGCATTACACTCCGCCCGGGGTTGATTGCCGCCTGGCTAGTCCTGCTGACGGCAGTGCTCTGGGCGCTGTTTCCTGCCTGGTTCACTCATCTGAGCCCGATTGAGGGGGTCGCGGGGGCGCAGCGTTTGGCCCCAGGTGACGATTATCTGCTCGGTACTGACCAACTGGGTCGTGATCTCTATACCCGTATTGTCTATGGCACCGTGCACTCACTTTCCGGCGCACTCATTGCCGTCGGCCTCGGGCTGGCGCTGGGTAGCCTGCTTGGGTTGCTGGCGGGTGCTGTGGGCGGCTGGGTTGATGGCCTGATTATGCGGGTTATCGATATTCTGCTCGCCATTCCAGGCCTGCTGCTGGCTCTGAGCGTCATCATCCTGCTCGGGTTCGGTACGGTGAACGCCGCTATTGCGGTGGGAGTGACTTCGATTGCTAGCTTTACGCGGCTGGTGCGGGGTGAAACCTTGCGTGTGCGCCACAGCGATTTTGTCGAAGCGGCATGGGGCAGCGGTGGCACCTTCTTTACGGTGCTGTTACGCCATATCGTGCCTAACGCATTAAGCACTGTCTTCGCCTTTGCCGCGCTGCAATTCGGTAGCGCCATTTTGGCCATTTCGACCCTCAGCTTCCTCGGCTATGGTGCGCCGCCGCCAACGCCGGAGTGGGGGCTATTGATTGCCGAAGGACGTAATTATCTTTCAACGGCCTGGTGGCTGACCGCCTTCCCCGGACTGGTGGTCGTGCTGGTGGTGCTGGCTGCCAATCGTATCAGCCAGTCATTGCGTAGGGGGCAACCATGAGTCTTTCTATCAGTCTGCAACACAGCAGTACGACCGTACCGGTGCTGGAACTGGAGGATGTCACTGTCCGTTATCGTACCGCCGAAGGCGATCGTACGGTGGTGGAAGGCGTTTCATTCCAGATAAATCCCGGCGAAGTTGTGGCGTTGGTGGGGGAGTCGGGCTCCGGCAAGACCACCACGGCGCAGGCGGTGATTGGTCTGCTTAGTGAGAACGGTCGTCTGACCCGAGGGGCGATTCGCCTGAACGGTACCGATATTAGCCGTTGGTCGCAAAAGCAGTTGGATGGCATCCGCGGTGCGCGCATCAGCCTGATCCCGCAGGATCCCACCAGCTCGCTCAATCCAATCAAAACCATCGGTGTCCAGGTTGATGAGATCCTGCGTTTACACCAGCGTGCATCCAAGAAGGTGATTCGACAGCAAACCCTGGCGTTGCTGGCTCGCGTCGGACTGACTCACCCCGAACTGCGCGCGCAGCAATACCCGTATCAGCTCTCGGGCGGTATGAAACAGCGGGTATTGATCGCTATTGCTATCGCGCTCAAACCCGCGCTGATTATCGCCGATGAACCCACCAGCGCCCTGGACGTAACGGTACAAAAACGTGTGCTTGATTTGCTGGATGACCTGCGACGTGAAAGCGGTACCGCCATACTCTTTGTTACCCATGATTTGGGCGTGGCGGCAGAACGCGCCGATCGCCTGTTGGTCTTCCAACACGGCCACGTTCAGGAGCAAGGCCCAATTTATGACGTGTTGAATGCCCCACGCAGCCAGTACGCGCGGGCTCTACTGGCGGATGTTCCTTCGCTCAACCCCACACCCCGCCCGCTACGCAAAAGCAGTGGCGACGTGGTGATTCGGGTAGACAATCTGGTTCAGACCTATTCGCTTTCAGGAACCAATGAAACCGCCTTTCGTGCGGTGGATAATCTGTCGTTTATCGTTGAACGCGGCACCACGCATGCCATCGTTGGCGAATCAGGCTCGGGAAAAACCACCACCGCGCGAAGCTTGCTCGGGTTTCATCGCCCCACCAGCGGGCAGATTCTGATCGATGGCACCGATATCACTCAGTTAAAAGGCGAGCCGCTGCGTCAGTTCCGTAAAAAAATCCAACTGGTGTATCAGAACCCATTCAGTTCGCTTGATCCTGCCCAGCGTCTGTTTGATATCGTCGAAGAGCCGCTGCGTAATTTTGATCGATTCGACCGTACCACTCGCACGCGCAAAGTCCACGAGATGTTTGAACGTGTCGCACTGCCGCCTGAACTACTGACCCGCAAACCGCATGAGCTTTCCGGTGGCCAGCGCCAGCGTGTGGCCATTGCGCGAGCACTCATTCTGGAACCTCAAGTGCTGGTGCTCGATGAAGCGGTATCTGCCCTCGATGTGACGGTGCAGGCCCAGATTCTGCGCCTGCTGGACAAACTCCAGCGCGACCTCGGGCTGACCTATCTGTTTATCTCCCACGATCTCTCCGTGGTGCGCCAAATCGCCGACACCGTTAGCGTGCTGCACCATGGAAAGCAGGTGGAGTCCGGGTCGGTGGAGCACATTTTTACCCATTCAACTGACCCTTACACACGGGAGTTGATCGACGCCATTCCCGGTATGACGCACCGTACTCAACAACAGGAAATCTTATGACGTTGCATGACACCCAAATTCAGGAAAAAAACACGACTGTGCACGCGCATGACTTGCTGGATAGCCTGGCAGAGATAGCGCCTGAGAGTGAACTCGCACTCGCCCGCCAAACGCGCGAAGCGGCGACTCGCCATACGCAAGGCAGCTATGAGGCGCTATTTTCTGCCGAGGCGTCGCAGGGCAAATTAACGCTCGCTCTGCGATTCTGGCTTGCCGAGCAGATTAGTGCCTGGCACGGAGACAGTGTGCTGCAGCGTTATTACGCGCTGCAAAGTAAAGCCTTTACCGCCACGGAACTGACCCCGGCAGTGAACGCGGCGCTGGCGCATGCCAGAACGCTGACTCTGCAGCCGGTAAGCGCAAAGGCGAGCGACCTGCACATCTTGCTGGACGCCGGATGGGCGGAAGACGATATCGTCACCTTGTCGCAATTAACGGCATTTATCAGTTTTCAGAGCCGCTTACTGCGTGGCTATCGTTTGCTGGCAGGCCATGACGTAGGCACCCCGCCGGCGCAGGCCGCAACGGCAGGACAGTGGCATACGCAGCCACAAACGCACACCGGTAAACGGGCACCCGTCGCTTTTACCCCGGCTGAGTTGGATTGGGAGCCCTGGATTAGGGCAAAAGTACTGACGGATTTCAATGCCGACGAGCAGGCGACCCTGACCCGCTTCGGTCATACCGAATCGGACTATTTCCGTCTGTTGGGGCGTAATCTTCCCGTACTCGAGCAGCGCACGCTGACCGATAAAGGTATTTTTTATACCTCGGCAGGATTACCACGCGCCGAACGTGAACTGGCGGCCACGGTGGCCAGTAAGGTCAATGGCTGCATTTACTGCGCTTCGGTGCATGCACGCAAAGCGGGTCAACTCTCAAAACAGCCGGAGGAGATTCAACATTTACTGGATATCGCCCCCGGTGGCGACCTTGCACAGGAACAGTCCCCACGCTGGCAAGCTGTTATTCGTTTTGCCGCGCGCCTGTCCAGCACACCCGCGCAGGCCAATGTGCAGGACGTGGAGCAGTTACGTGGGCAGGGGCTGACCACACTGGAGATTCTGGATCTGGTGCAATCAGCGGCTTTCTTCGCCTGGGCTAATCGCCTGATGCTGACGCTGGGTGAACCCTACTGGCCGATAAATTCGAAAGCGTGAAATGAGCCCTCGAGGCCACACTGACGCGGATGATGCTACCTGTCATCTGCGTTTCTACCAGGCTCTGGAGACATAATGACAACATTAAAATGGGACCACGCCGTTCAGTTTGTTAACCAGCCGGAAGAGGCGATTCAGATTTTTTCCGAAAATCAGTTAAACGCTGTTGCCGGTGGGTGTCACCCCGGTTGGGGGACCTGGAATGCACTGAGTTATTTTGGGCTGACCTATATCGAGTTTCTCGCCATTTATGACCAAACTGAGCTGGCTTTGGCGCAGTCTGTTTTTTTACTCTCGCGTGATGCAGCGCAACTATTGCCGGAAAATCAGGCGCTGCACCGCGTGGCATTGCGTAGTGATGATATCGACCAGACACATGTGGATTTGCGCAGCAAAGGGTTACAGGTCTCACCGATTGTCGACGGCCAGCGTAACGACCCACAAGGTCATGTCATTAGTTGGCGCATCTTCACTATTGACGGGGAGTTTAACGGCCTACCTTATCCCTTTGTTCTGCAATGGGGAGAAGACGATAACGTACGGTTAACACGGCTGCGAACTCAGGGGCTTGACCGCCCGCATCCCGCAGGCGCAGTGGAATTGCACAGTGCGGTTTTTGAGGTGCAAAATCCTCAGGCCGTTCGTGCTCACTGGCACGCTTTGTTCGGTTTCAATGAACTGCCTGAAGGACTTGCAGTGGGCCATCAGCGCTTTATCTTCCGTGAAGGAGAGGCCAACCGGCTTGTTGAACTGGTGTTTAACACCCAGGAACCTGCACTTAAAGGCCAGCGTTTTCGCGTGGGTAATGGCGAATATCGCTTCCTGGATGATATCGACTCCAGCCGTACCGCACTGTAATCGGAACGATACGGTCTGGCTTGAAGAACGAACTACCAGCGCGTCAATCTAGCGCAACAGCACTTTACCAATCAGATACGTTGTTGCCTGTCCGCCGATGTGGACACGGTCACCCACTAGCTGGCAGCGTAAATCCCCGCCACGCTCGGACACCTGACGCGCCAGCATCTGTGTTTTGTTCAGTTTTTCAGCCCAGTAAGGAATGAGCATGCTATGCGTCGAACCTGTGACAGGGTCTTCTGCTACGGCTTCTCCTGGGCAGAAGAAACGGCTGACAAAATCGTATTCCCCTTCGCCAGGAGCCGTAATACAGACCATTTTTCCCAGTGGGAGCATGGCATTGATATTCGGGCGTACTGCTTCTACCTGCTGTTGATTCTCCATCACTACCATGTAATCACGCGCTACACGCACTTCTTTGCATTCGGTGATGCCCAACGTTTCCAGCAGTAAAGGCAGCGACATGACGGGCTCGGTTTCCCAGGCAGGAAAATCAAGCGTCAGCCATTCGCCACTGCGTGTCACCGTCAGTGGGCCAACAAACCGGGTATCGAAATGGATAGTCGTGTCCGGGTAATCAAGATGTTCAAAGATGACGTGTGCAGCAGCAAGTGTGGCATGCCCACACAGATTGATTTCACCCTGAGTGGTAAACCAGCGCAACTCAAAGCCATTATCGGTTGTGACAAAAAATGCTGTTTCTGACTGGTTATGCTGCTTAGACATTTTCAATAATGTCTCATCGGGCAACCATTCTGTGAGCGGGCATACTGCTGCGGCGTTACCACAAAAAGTGGTGTTGGTAAAAGCATCTATCATGTAAAAATCAATGTGTTGCATAGCATAAACCTCTAATCGTTCTCGCGAGCTGTTCACGCTCTACCATGCCACGACAACACACAAATGCGAATTTTTTTAATGCACTCACATCCACCCGGACAAATTAGAGATGAATCGAAATTATGGGTAAAACAACCTCGTTGTCGTTTTACCCATAAGTCGACATAACCTTTATTTGTCATAAACCAACAACACGTCGGGGGGACTAAGTGCCGTCATTCGAATACACCTGATTCAATAATGAGATGACGGTGTCACGCCCTTTTTTAAGAGAATATTGCCGTACTTCGCACATTCTCCTGTGACAACAATCGCAAAGGATTTTTGCGCCCGTTCATAGAACGCAAAACGGTCGATACGGGAAATAGCGGGACATGGCCCTTGCTGCGAGAGCGCGTCGCGATAACGGTACTCAACTTCCGGGTCGAGAGAATCGCCTTCAACAGCTGCCATCATCACCAGTGGTGGGGCGTAACTGTCCAATTCAAAAAGTGGAATGATCGCCCTGAGCAGGTCACTTACCATCAGGCCGTCTGCACGAATGACCTGTGGCCCCATGCTGTGTGCCGGGAAATGGGCATCAGAAAAGATTATTTCATCTCCATGGCCCATCTGCGCCAGCACCTTCAGCAGGTCAGGGGAAATTAGCGGCGAAATTGTTTTCAGCATCTCATGCTCCCTCAGTGATTTCGGGTTCGGTTTGCGGATAAAAATAACGATATTGGAAACGCACTTGCGCTCTGGCCTGTTCTGGGCTGGCAAACTCACCGATACCGAACCAGGCGAACATCGCCGCACCAGCAACAGTGGTTTCTGCATCGTCCAGTACTTTTATCGGAATACCGAGTCTGTCGGCTTTTATCTGATTCCATAACGTATTACGACTTCCACCGCCGACCAGCAGCAGTTCCGTAGCGTTGAACTGGCCAATTTTTTCCAGCGTTTGCAGGTTAAGCTCGAGTTGTCCAGCTAGTGCTTCCAGTGCCGCGCGGTAAAAGTGGCCACGTGTGGTTGTGAGTGTGACACCTTGCCAGCCCGCATTTTGGTTAGTGAGCAGATCACTCTGCATCTTCACCCCCTCGGCTCCTGCGGGAATAGTGCGCGCCTCATCAATCAATGTTTGCCACGGCGTTTCGGCTGTCCAAAGCAATTTGCGTACCCATTCCAGTACACCGGAAGCCAGCCATTGCATACCAGGATTTGTAAGACCAGGCTGACTATCAAGCTCACAAGTTGAACCCGGATACTGGCTTAATAACGGCGTATTCACTTGGGCACTGCGCACCATCAGAATTTCCCATGTACCGGAAGAAAGGATAGGCTCATTCTCCTGCGCGCCCGCGCCAAACAGTGCAAATTGCGTATCGTGCCCGGCAGAGATCACCGGAATACCAGCGGGTAGGCCCAAGCGGCTGGCGATATCAGACTGAAGTGTGCCAATTTGCTCACCAGCTTCAACTAGCCGTGGAAACAAGCGGCGCGGCAAGCCCATCGCCTGCAGGATCTCCGGGCTGAGATCTCGCTGATGGATATCTAGAATCTGGCTGGTGCCAGCCATAGTGATATCTGTCGTGAATTCGCCGGTTAATCGGTGGTTGATTAATGACGAAATAAACAACCAGGCATGAGCCTGTTCAACCAGGTGAGGGTGGTTTTCTTTGAGCCAAATCAGCTTATACAACGTGTTGAAACTGAATGCGCCAACGCCGGAAATGGCCTGTAAGCGTTGTGGTGCCATCATATGATTGATGTTGTTCATTACAGCTGCTGTACGAGGACATTTCCAACTGATAATCGGATAGAGCAGTGCACCATGTTCATCGACCAGTGCACCATCTACGCCGAATGTTGTGACTGTAATACCGCGAATGAGATATGTCGAAAGTTCATCCGAGAGTGTCTGGCAGCAGTCGGTAAAGCGTTGCAGAATGTCTTCCAACGACCACTGATGCCAGGTGTTATTTTCCGTAGCGATTTCACTCGCGTTTGCCGTTGCAGCCCGGGAAACAATCTTTCCCTGGCGGTCGACAGCAATGGCTCGAACGTTTGTCGCGCCGCAGTCGAGAACCAGAACGACCTCTTGCTTCATAATGACTCCAGGAACAAAAAAGGATGCCCTCCGGGGAAGAGAGGGCATAACTGATTAGCGTTTATAGAGCGGGCCATAGTTTTGGCAGGCACGATAATCCTGACCCTCAATGTCCATACCGTGCGCAGACCAGGAGGAAGGACGATAGATTGTCGCCGGATCCACGTTGTGCATACAGACCGGAATACGCAGCATTGCGGCGAGGGTAATAAAATCAGCTCCAACGTGCCCAATAGTCAGCACGCCATGGTTAGCACCCCAGTTTGCCATCACGGAATAAACGTCAGTGAACGGACCTTGCCCCGTGAGACGTGGTGCAAACCAGGTCGTTGGCCAACTGGAGTCGGTACGTTTATCGAGTGTGTCGTGTACCTCGTTCGGCAGTTCCACACTCCATCCTTCCGCGATTTGCAGCACCGGTCCCAGACCTTTGATGATATTTACGCGGGTCATGGTAAAGGGAACTGAACCTTCGGTCAGGAAACGTGAAGAGTAACCACCCCCTCGGAAATATTCGTGAATCGCCGGGCACCATTCGGTCGCAGCCAGGCAGGCATCCACTTCTTTCTGGGATATTTCCCAGTGCGGTTTCATTGTGGGTTTGCCTTCGCTATCGCGCTGCTTACAAGTACCGTCAAGTGCTGCGGAGCCGGAGTTGATTAGATGGATGATGCCGTGTTCTGCTCGCCCGGTCAGCAACTGGCCCGTCACGCGCTGTACTGCTTCTGGCGACCAGTAAGTTCGCACATCGGCAAAGACTTGTGCCGTGCCGGTTAACTGATGGCCGAACAGCATTGCCACGCCGTTCAGACTGTCGTTTTCAGTTGCGACCACGAACGGTTCGCGTACACCGTTCCAGTCAAATGAGCTGTTCAACAGCGCTTCGGCGGTATCGCCGTTCGGGTATTGATCCGTCCAGTGGCGTTGCCCCTGGAAGCCCGCCGCAATCGCATTATAGCCAAGCGACTCTTCCGCGCGGCCAATGTCTGCCAGTTTACTGTTACCCTGCATCATGTCGCGAATGCACATTGCCATCAGGAGACTTTCGCGCAGTATCGCGATGTTTTGTTCCGCAGTACGCTGATACTGCTTGGCGTTTTTATCTTCGCCATAGCGGAAATTCTGGTCAGCCCATGCCAGTGCCATCTCCAGTTCCGTTTCGTCATAGATTTTATGATCAATACGACGACGCAGTTCGGTCATATCGACGGATTGAACTTTCATGCCCAGCCAGGATTCGAAGAAATTGTGATCGACAATCGAACCGGCAATACCCATTGAAACCCCACCAAGCGAGAGGTAGCTTTTACCTTTCATACTGGCGACGGCTAAACCTGCCCTGGCGAAGCGCAGCAGCTTTTCTTCAACATCGCACGGAATCGAAGTATCACTTGAGTCCTGGACGTCCTGGCCGTAGATGGAAAATGCAGGAATGCCTTTTTGACTATGTGCTGCCAGCGCGGCGGCCAAATACACAGCCCCCGGACGCTCCGTGCCATTGAATCCCCAAATAGCTTTTGGCCGCGTTGGATCCATATCGATCGTTTCGCTGCCATAGCACCAGCACGGTGTGACGGTAATCGTTAAGCCAACGTTTTGGCTGCTGAATTTATCATCACATGCCGCTGATTCAGCCAAACCCGCAATACATGTATCGGAAATCACACACTCAATCGGTGTGCCGCAGGCATGGCGTAGTTTTTCTGACAGGAGTGCGGCGGTGGCTTTTGCCATATTCATGGTCTGTGTTTCCAGCGATTCACGAACGCCCATACGACGTCCATCAATGACCGGGCGAATACCAATTTTCGGTAAATTATTTTTCTTCATTCGTGGTTCCTCATCTCACTTTTTTGGCGCGCTGCTCAGGTGGATTGTGGACATCACCTGAGCAGTTGGCTTAATTGTTTAATTTTTGCTAACTCGAGTTAGCATAGGCATTTGAGAGTTTTTTACACAATTTTTTATCGTGGATATGTGATTGGCTTCACGAGGAGTGGTTAAAATTCGATCTGCGTCAAATAAATAAAAATCTGCATTTATTATAAATGTCTTTTAAATCATCATATTAAAATATGATTCCTGTTCGGTATCACAATTTCAAATCAAATAATTGGCTATTTCTGGCGACTAAAATAGCCTTTAGAAGGTAATCGCTAACTCGAGTTAGCAAAATTGATGTGCTCTTGTTTACTACTGTGTACTGATTAAGTATTCGCATTAACGGTGATGATGGCTCCTAAATCATTTTCTTCGCCTGATTCACTGTCTGCAGTTTCTGATTATTGAGGAAAGCAGCAATGTCCGAAACATTTTTACAGATGAGTCATATTACAAAACGATTTCCTGGTGTATTAGCGTTGAGTAATGTGAGTTTTACTTTACGCAGAGGTGAAGTTCATGCGCTATTAGGTGAGAATGGGGCAGGGAAATCGACCCTGATGAAAATCTTATCAGGTGTTTATCAGCCTGACGAAGGTGATATTATTTTCGAAGGTAAACCTGTCTCGTTTGCAAGCCCACTGAGTGCGCAAGATGCAGGAATTACGATTATTCACCAAGAGTTTAATCTTTTCCCTGAATTAACGGTTGAAGATAATATCTTTATCGGAAGAGAGTTTTGCAAAAAAAATCGTTGGCGGTTGGATGAAAAACAACAGCGGCAGGCTGCTACTGATATTTTGCAAAAATTAAACCTGAATATCTCACCGGGCACCCTGGTTTCTGATCTTACTGTAGCACAACAGCAAATGGTGGAAATCGCGAAAGCTATTTCAGTCAATGCTAAAATTCTTATTATGGATGAGCCGACAGCCGCGTTAACGGAAACAGAAATAGAGAGTTTATTTAAGGTAACTCGCTTGCTTAAAGAGCAGGGGACCGGAATTGTTTATATTTCGCATCGACTGGAAGAGTTAGCGTTGATTGCCGATCGTGCCACCGTCATGCGTGACGGGCAATTTATTGACACCGTTGACTATGATTCAGTAAAAATCAGCGACCTGATTGCTATGATGGTTGGACGTGACCTGGGTAACATTTATCCTCGCCGTCAAGCATCTACCCACCAGAAACCCGTACTGGAAGTCAGTGGCTTGACGCGAAAGGGAGTGCTGCATGACATTGAATTTACGCTCTGTCGTGGGGAAATTCTAGGTTTTGCGGGCTTGATGGGGGCCGGGCGTACCGAGCTGGCGCGGGCTATTTTCGGTGCTGATCCAATCGATGCCGGAAGCATTAAGCTTAACGGCAAAGAAACGGTGATAAAAGATATTCCTGATGCCATAAGTCAAGGAATAAGCTATTTAACCGAGGACAGAAAAAAAGAAGGTCTGGCATTAGGTTTGTCAGTTGAACGCAATATTATGTTGGGGAATTACCCTGAATACTCTGATCGCTACGGTATTGTCGACACCAAACGCTGCCAGAAAACGAGTCAGGAACAGGTAAATGCTCTGAGAATTAAAACGCCGCATCTTGAACAAGCTGCATTGAACTTAAGTGGTGGCAATCAGCAGAAAATAATTATTGCCAGGTGGGTGTGCAAGGATACCGACATTCTTATTTTTGATGAACCTACTCGAGGTATTGATGTTGGCGCGAAACTGGAAATCTATGAATTAATGAATCGCCTGGTGGCAAAAGGAAAATCGATTATTATGATTTCCTCTGAATTACCGGAGGTGCTGGGTATGTGCGACCGCATTTTAGTCATGCGTAATGGGCGTATTACCGGGGAATTAACTTCTGATGATGCCACACAAGAAAAAATCATGCAGTACGCGACGTTAGAGGATTAAACTATGACTATCTCTGTAACCTCTTCAGACAGTAATAATAAGAAAATTAAAATCAATAAAGAACTTTTGATGCGTCTTGCGCCTCTCTTTAGTCTGATTATTTTAGTGATATTTTTCAGCTTCAGCTCGCCATTTTTCTTTAATACAGAAAACATCATGACGATTGCCCTGCAAACGTCAGTGATCGGTATTATGGCCATTGGTGTCACGTTTGTGATTATTACGGCAGGGATTGATCTTTCTCTGGGGTCGGTGGTGGCTTTTTCCGGTGTAGCGGTGGGGATATGCGCAAGCTTTGGGATGCCGCTCCCCATTTGTATTTTGGCAGGCGTGCTGGCCGGAGGCCTGTGCGGTTATGTAAATGCGTTGCTGGTGACCAAAGCGACGATCCCACCTTTTATCGCGACTCTGGGTCTGATGATGTCCGTCAGGGGGATCAATATGGTCATGACAGACGGGCGTGCGATGTACTTTGCTGATTATCCTTCATTCAAATTGCTGGCACAGGGACGATTATTTGATGTGCTGCCTTATCCCGTCTTTTACCTCGTTATTGTGGCGCTCATTGCGGGTTACATTCTGAAGAAAACAGTCATTGGCCGTTATGTTTACGCCGTGGGCAGTAATGAAATGGCGGCACACCTCTCGGGGATCAAAGTTCAGCGCGTCAAAATTTTCGTCTATGCCTTCTGCGGCCTGCTGACCGGTATTGCAGGCGTCATTCTTGCTTCGCGGTTGAATTCTGGCCAGCCGACAGTGGGTGTGGGTTATGAGCTCGAAGCTATCGCTGCGGTTGTGATTGGCGGCACAAGCCTGATGGGAGGCATTGGCACGATTGGCGGAACCATCATTGGCGCATTTATCATGAGTGTGCTGAAAAATGGTCTGAATCTAATGGGGGTTTCCCAGTTCTGGCAGATGGTGGCAATGGGAGTTGTGGTGGTGGCAGCCGTCTATCTCGATACGTTACGCAAAAAGATTCGTTGATTTACGCACCCGGAAGTCACGGGGAAGCAAAGACCCTGACATTAGGGTGACTTACTCAAAACGGAGTTCAACAATGAAAACCAAGCATTTTGTCTGTGCGTTATCCCTGCTGGCTTGCATAACATCCAGCGCGTTTGCTAAAGATTTGAATCTTCCGGTGGTCAGTAAAGGTTTCCAACACGAATTCTGGCAAACCGTGAAAATGGGGACGGAAGCCGCGGCGAAAGAGTTAGGTGATAAAACCAGCTATGTTGGCCCAGCGGATGAAACCCAGATTGCAGAGCAGATTCAGTTGGTTGAAAACGCCATGGCACAAAAACCCAATGGACTGCTGCTTGCGGCCCTGGACACCAATGCACTTGCACCCCTTGTGGAAACAGCGAATTCGCGCGGAATCAAAGTCGTGACATTTGATTCTGGTGTTAATTCCGATATCCCGGTCAGTTTTGTTGCAACGAATAACCGTAAAGCGGGAGCGGATGCGGCGGATGCACTTGCTGCGCAGGTAAACAATAAAGGGAAATTGGGCATTATTGCGCACGTGGCTGGCACCTCTTCGGCTATTGAACGTTCGGAAGGATTTACAGCCCGGATGAAGGAAAAATACCCAGATATCACGTTGCTGCCTGTTCAGTACAGTGATGGAGACCCGCAAAAAGCGATGGATAAAACCATTGATATGCTTCAGGCGAACCCCGATCTGGCAGGGATTTACGCCACCAATGAAGGAGCAACCCTCGGTGTGGCGAACGCGATTGATAGCCAAAACATGAAGGGTAAAGTCAAAGTGATTGGTTTTGACAGCACCGAAGCTATTATCAATTTCTTGAATGCAGGGGTAATACAGGGTTTTGTCGTACAGGATGCTTACCAGATTGGTTATCAGGGTATCAAAACGCTGGATGCCGCACTGTCTGGTCAAACCGTAACGAAAAAAATCGACATTCCGGTGAAATTAGTGACTGCGCAGAACATTAATACACCGGAAATCGAGAAATTATTGCACCCATTTGGCAAGAAGTAAGACCGTTGGGGGCGAGAGTTTCGCCCCCACACGACATGACTTTTTTGAGCGTAAATACCAGGCTTATCTCACGCGTTGGAAACAGCAGCAGACACTTAAGCAACTGATGCAGTAAAATAAATGTTTATAGTACTTTTATGATTGTGAATAGACGTCAGGATACGGACAATGGCTAAAACAGTAGAACAGATA
This sequence comes from Buttiauxella sp., assembly GCA_035271785.1. Lineage (GTDB taxonomy): Bacteria > Pseudomonadota > Gammaproteobacteria > Enterobacterales > Enterobacteriaceae > Buttiauxella. Next base: position 965 of record DATERH010000362.1, on the reverse strand, counting down.
GCCAGCGATCTGAACTTATCGGTTACGACCGTAAGGCTGGTGCTTAATGGAAAATCTGAACAATATCGAATCAGCGTCAAAACACAAACACGCATCAATGAATATATTGATCGATACGGGTATGTTATTAACCATTCCGCCCGGAGTCTGAAGCTAAACAAAACGGATACGTTAGGTCTGATCGTACCCAATATTTCCAACGTATTTTTTGCAACACTTGCTGAAAAACTAGAACAGCGGTGTCGTCGTTCTGGATATCAGTTAACGATTAGCTGCGCTTATGATGATGTTGATTACGAAAATAAATTAGTGAAAGCGTTAATTGCCCGAAATGTTGATGGTCTTTTTATCGTGCCTACAACATTAGAGAACCAGCAGCATCATTTACGGCAAGTCAGAAAACCGATGGTGTTACTTGACCGCGATTTTAAGTATACAGATAACGCCTTGGTTGAAAGTCATAATATATCTGGCGGTGAAAAATTAACGCAAAATGTACTAGATGCAGGAAAACTTCCAGTATGGTTTTTGGTGGGCGATACGGGTTTGCCAAGTATTAGTGACCGTCTTACGGGCTATCTTAATACTTTGCAAAAACAAGGGGTTTACCATAGTGAATGGGTGCGTGAAGGGCCAGTGAATACCCCCGAAGGGGGATATTTGATTATGGAAAAACTGATCAGTGAGCAGGGCTGCCCCCAGGCATTTATCGCGTCTTCGTTACCTGTACTTGAAGGGGCTGTAAGAGCGATACGTGACTGTTTCGGCGAGGTTCCGCCGGAAATTAACATTGGCACATTTGATGAACACCCCATGCTGGGGTTTCTGTCCAATAATGTATGGTCAATGCAGCAAGATGAAAATGTCTGGGCGGAGAAAGCCTTCGATATGATGCTGAGTGCTATTGAGCATCAGCCAATAAAAGAGACAGTAAAAGTTGAAATGAAATTAATTAAGCGCGTAAG
>DATERH010000361.1:0-5683 GCA_035271785.1 Buttiauxella sp. | reverse complement strand
ACTACCGCGACGGGTAGTATCAGTAAAGCCAGAGCTGCAACCAGATGTCTCATCGACAAATTCTCCTGTGAATTCTACTTTCCGATTAAATCGGCATTCCGTTGGCTTGTCAAAACCCATCATAGCTGGGGTACACTACGGCGCTAAACAATAAAATGGACCTTACCATGACCATACAGCAATGGCTGTTCTCTTTTAACGGACGTATTGGACGCCGTGACTTCTGGATTTGGATTGGCGTTTGGTTAATCGCGCTGATCATACTCTTCACCCTCGCGGGTGCTGAAATCATGCCATATTCTACTGCTGGCTTCTTTCTATCTGGTTCGTTGATACCAACTGCTGCCGTGATTGTGAAACGTCTGCATGACCGTAATAAGAAAGGCTGGTGGGCGCTGTTGTTTATTCCTGCGTGGTTACTGCTTGCAGGTAACTGGGAAACTTTCGGAACGTTAGCGCAGTGGGGACTAGGCCGTTTTATCCCAACATTGATTTTGGTGATGGTTATCATGGACCTGGGAGCGTTTGTTGGCACCCAGGGTGAAAACCGCTTTGGTAAAGACACTAGCGAAGTAAAATACCGCTAACGTTGCCCATTACCTTACCAATAGTGTTCGGCAGTCATATGGCCCGGCCGGCGGCGCAAATGTTTAGTCATCTGCCGGGTCTCTTTGAGCAACTGCTGCGTGTCGCGAACCATCTGCGGATTTCCGCACAACATCACATGGCTGGTCTCGATGTTCATTGGTAGGCCAACAGTTGTTTCCAGTTCACCGCTTTCAATAAGTGCAGGCACGCGCCCGGTTAATGACCCAGCAACAGACTCCCGGCTTACGACCGTCTGAATGCGTAATTTCCCTTCATATTGCTGCTGGAGTTGTTGCATCAATGGCAGATAACTTAAGTCCTGCGCAAAACGAACCGCATGAAGCAATACGATATTTTCGAAGCGCTCGAGACCTTTGCCTTCCTGCAAAATTGAAAGGTACGGGCCTAACGCGGTGCCCGTTGCCAGCATCCATAGCGTTTGGCAATCCGGAATTTCATCCAGAACAAAGAAACCTGCCGCTTCACTCACCAGCATAATTTCATCGCCGGGTTGCAGAGCATGCAGACGTGGGCTGAGTTTACCTTCAGGCACTGTGACCAGATAAAACTCGAGATTGGGATTGCCGGGTGCATTGACGTAGGAGTAAGCGCGCTGGACGCGTTCGCCGTCAATTTCCATCCCCAGTTTGGTAAATTGCCCGGCAGTGAAAGGAGCGACAGGCGCATGAACAGTGAGACTAAAAAGAGCGTCAGTCCAGTTTTGAAGCTGGGTAACTTTACCTTTGACCCATTCCGCCATGATGTTCTCCTTATACCCGTCATACTTCTAGCCGCAGGTGCGTTGACTACGCCCGCTCGCCCGGTCACATAGTTATCTATGCTCCCGTGGACTTACGGGCTTGTCGCCTTCCTGCAACTTGAATTATGTAGGGTAAATACCCGCCATACTTCGAATTGCAGGTGCGTTGTGTTTTCCCTATCTTCACCAGAAAAGTGAGAGATTTCCAGCCGGTTAAAGCTGGAAAGCTCGATCAGACAAATGATGGGCTTACAGAATATGGATTTGTACGTCCTGGTCTTTACGGTCAAGGTAGTGAATGGATTTGATGCGGCGAATAGTGCGTGATTTGCCACGAATCAGCAAAGTTTCAGTGGTTGCCATATTCCCTTTACGGGTGATTCCTTCCAGCAAATCGCCTTTGGTGATGCCGGTTGCCGAGAAAATCACGTTATCATTGCGAGCCATGTCATCGAGCTTCAACACCCGACCTGCTTCTATGCCCATTACGGTGCAACGAGCTAACTCTTGCTCACCGATACGGCGGTTTTCTTCGTTATCCCCTTTCACGTGATGACGAGCGAGCAGGCGGCCATGCATATCGCCATCGAGTGCGCGGATAACCGCCGCAGAGATGACTCCTTCAGGCGCACCGCCAATACCGTACATCACATCGACTTCGCTATCTGGCATACAGGTCAAAATAGATGCCGCAACATCACCATCAGGAATGGCAAACACGCGTACTCCGAGTTTTTGCATCTCAGCAATAACGTCATCGTGGCGAGGTTTAGCAAGAATAGTGACGGTAAGTTCGCTGAGCGGTTTATTGAGGGCTACAGCGACGTTATAGAGGTTTTCAGCCAGCGGAAGATTCAGGTCGATAATGCCTTTAGCACCCGGACCCACAATCAGCTTTTCCATGTACATATCAGGCGCATTCAGGAAGCTGCCTTTATCACCCACAGCCAAGACTGCCAGCGCGTTTGCCTGGCCCATGGCGGTCATGCGAGTCCCTTCAATCGGGTCAACGGCGATATCTACCGCGTCGCCCTGGCCGGTACCGACTTTTTCACCAATGTAGAGCATGGGTGCTTCGTCGATTTCCCCTTCGCCAATTACAATCTGGCCATCAATATTGACCTGATTGAGCACAATACGCATCGCGTGAACGGCCGCGCCATCCGCAATATTTTTATCGCCACGTCCCAACCATTTATAACCCGCCAACGCTGCAGCTTCGGTTACACGGGAAAATTCAATCGCAAGTTCTCGTCTCATTGCACACTCATTTAGCAAGCCTAATTGCGACGGAGTTTAGCACAGACAGGGTATGGTGATCCCCTCTCCCAAAGGGAGAGGGGTAGGGTGAAGGGCAATATCAGCGATTAGTTTTCTTCGTGATCTTCCCAGGCAAGAGCACGCTTAACCGCCTTTTTCCATCCAGCGTAACGGTAGTTACGTTCGGTCGTTTCGATACCCGGACGGAATTCTTTTTCGATAACCGCTTTCTCGCTGACTTCATCCAAATTCTGCCAGAAACCAACGGCAAGCCCTGCCAGATAAGCGGCACCCAATGCTGTAACTTCGCGTACTTCAGGGCGCTCTACGCGGGTTCCTAAAATGTCAGCCTGGAATTGCATCAGGAAGTTATTTGCCACCGCGCCGCCATCTACACGCAAGGCGTGTAAACGAATATCCGCGTCGGCCTGCATCGCTTCCAACACATCACGTGTTTGATAGGCGATGGACTCAAGCGTCGCACGGATAATGTGATTAGCATTCACACCACGCGTCAGCCCGAAAATTGCGCCACGGGCATACGGATCCCAGTACGGAGCGCCCAGGCCTGTAAAGGCTGGGACGACATACACACCGTTGGTATCTTTTACTTTGGTGGCAAAGTATTCAGAATCCGTGGCATCGCTGATCAGTTTCATTTCATCGCGTAGCCACTGGATAGAAGCACCGCCCATGAATACCGCACCTTCCAGTGCATAATTCACTTCGCCACGTGGGCCACAAGCAATCGTTGTCAGCAAACCGTGAGTGGATTTAACCGCCTGCGTACCGGTATTCATCAGCATAAAGCAGCCCGTACCGTAGGTGTTTTTCGCCATCCCTTCTTTGACGCACAGCTGGCCAAACAGCGCGGCTTGCTGGTCACCGGCGATCCCGGCAATAGGAATACGCGTACCGCCTTTACCACCAATGTTGGTCTGGCCATACACTTCTGAGGATTTGCGCACTTCCGGCAGCATAGCGCGTGGAATATCCAGCGCCTCCAACATGCGGTCATCCCATTCGAGTTTGTGGATATTAAACAGCATGGTACGTGAGGCGTTGGTGTAATCGGTGACGTGCACACGCCCCTGAGTCATTTTCCAGATAAGCCAAGTATCGACGGTACCAAACAGCAGTTCACCACGGCGAGCACGCTCACGCGAGCCTTCTACGTGGTCAAGGATCCACTTCACTTTGGTGCCAGAGAAGTACGGGTCAACCACCAGGCCAGTTGCTGATTTGATGTACTCTTCCAGGCCGTCGCGCTTGAGTTGCTCACAAATTTCAGCAGTGCGACGGCACTGCCAGACAATGGCGTTGTAAATCGGTTTACCGGTCTCTTTTTCCCAGACAATCGCTGTTTCACGCTGGTTAGTGATACCAATGGCGGCAATTTGGTCTGAGTTGATGTCCGCTTTCGCCAATACTTCTACCAGTGTGGAGCTTTGAGTTGCCCAGATTTCCATAGGGTCATGCTCTACCCATCCTGCTTTTGGATAGATTTGCTGAAATTCACGCTGTGAAACGCTAACAATGTTGGCATCGTGATCCAGGACGACTGCGCGAGAGCTGGTGGTGCCTTGATCTAGTGCGACGATGTATTTTTTTTCGTGGGTCATAATTTTGTCCTGAAGTCAGTCTTACAAAGAAGCATTTTGCTGCGTGGAGGTACTGGATTTTTCTTTCTCTTCCACACAGACATCACAAGGTAAATGGCGGCCAATCAGCTTACGGTAACCAAATGCGCCTAGCGCAGCACCCACTATCGGGCCAAATACCGGAACCAGGAAGTAAGGGATATCGCGACCGCCGGTAAAGGCGATATCACCCCAACCCGCAAGCCAGGCGAAGAGTTTCGGGCCAAAGTCACGCGCAGGGTTCATGGCAAATCCAGTCAATGGTCCCATTGATGCGCCGATAACCGCAATCAACAAACCAATTAACAGTGGAGCTAAGGGGCCACGAGGGATACCGTTGCCATCATCCGTCAGCGCCAGAATAACGCCCATCAAAATAGCGGTAATCACCATTTCGACTACGAATGCCTGCACCAGATTAATGTGTGGGTTTGGATAGGTTGAGAAAATCCCCGCCAAATCCAGGCTTTCCACGCTGCCGCGCACCATGTGATGCGTCTGTTCGTAATCAAGGAATAAATTGTAATACAGACCGTAAACCAAAGCTGCGGCGCAAAACGCACCTGCAACTTGCGACACAATAAATGGCACTACTTTTCGTTTATCAAAACAAGCGAACAGCCATAATGCGATGGTTACAGCCGGATTAAGATGTGCGCCGGAAACCCCTGCGGTTAGGTAGATAGCCATCGCCACCCCTAAACCCCAGATGAGACTAATTTCCCACTGTCCAAAGCTGGCGCCCGCCACTTTTAAAGCGGCAACACATCCTACACCGAAGAAAATCAACAGCGCGGTGCCCATGAACTCGGCGATGCACTGACCTTTCAAGGTTGATGGAGCTTTCTGACTCATAATAGGGTCCTGAAGGAAAAATTAATGATTATTGTTTGTTCGGGCTTCCCTGCCGCGCAGGTGCCATGTAGGCATAGTGTTAATTTATCGTTAACGAACATAAACGAGAAATATCGAACGTTAAATTTGTGTGTTGTGTCATAAAAATGAGCGATCTCGCGCCATCTTGTGCTCATTTTCACCCAGAAATGACAGCTCAAACATTAGCTGAAGTAATAAATGCGTTGAGAAATAGTAATTTTCGACCGCCCCGTCATTCGGCATATGCCGAAAAACGTTATGTTACGCAAAGAGCGCTTGAACTCGCTGGACACGGGTACTCACGCTACTTACAATCGAAACACGCTGCGTGGTGCGCATATATTCATAAGGTGTCTTCGGGGAATATCCGGGACGGGGATTTAGACATCCATCAACGCCTTGCAATTCAGGAGAGGTTCGAAATGTCATTTGAAGTGTTTGAGAAACTGGAAGCAAAAGTACAGCAGGCGATTGATACCATTACCCTGCTGCAAATGGAAATCGAAGAACTGAAAGAGACTAATAACAATCTGTCTCAGCAAGTTCAGCATTCTCAGAG
>DATERH010000360.1:0-6395 GCA_035271785.1 Buttiauxella sp. | reverse complement strand
CGCTTGCCTTCCTGGCGCCAACGGCGGATCTGCTGACGCAGCAGCGGTATCGTTTCGATAATCAACACAACCCTTCTCCTGTCAGTGGAAACTATGTTCTTCAGCTGGGTAGGTACCGGACTCAACCTCGTTGATGTACTGGCGCACCGCAGCACGCATGTCACCGGTTCCTGTGAGGAAGTTTTTCGCAAACTTTGGAATATGACCACCGGTAATGCCGAACGCATCATGCATCACCAGAATCTGACCATCAGTGACATTACCAGCCCCGATACCAATAACCGGGATTGCCAGCGCGTCAGTAACGCGTTTTGCCAGCGCAACTGGAACGCATTCCAGCACTAACAGTTGCGCACCTGCGGCTTCCAACGCCTTGGCATCATCAAGCAGCGTTTGTGCAGCCACTTCATCGCGACCCTGGATTTTATAACCGCCGAAAATATTCACAGACTGCGGCGTTAAGCCCAAATGCCCACATACTGGAACTGCACGTTCGGTGAGCATTTTAATGGTATCAACCAGCCAGCGCCCCCCTTCGACTTTGACCATGTTCGCACCAGCGCGCATCACTGCTGCCGAGTTGGCAAAAGTTTGCTCTGGGGTGGCGTATGCCATGAACGGTAGGTCAGCCAGCAACAGACAATTTGGTGCGCCTCGGCGCACTGCGCGGGTATGGTAGACAATATCTTCTACGGTTACCGGCAGTGTGGAGTCATGGCCTTGAATGGTCATCCCTAATGAATCGCCAACCAGCATCACACCAATGCCTTCCTCGGCAAACAGTTTTGCAAAGCTGAAGTCATAAGCCGTGATGGTGGCGAACTTGCGTTGAGCCTGTTTCCATTGGCGCAACTGAGACATAGTGATTGGTTTCATGGCAGTCCCTGGGAATTAAGGGTGGGGAGTGAAATCTAAATACTCTTCAACTTTCATGTTGCAGGGTATAACAAGTAAAACACGTCCGTGGTTACCAAAAAGAGATCCCATCCTGGGAGAGATTGTCTAAAACGTTTGCGACCGGCTGGCCATCAGGGAATGCGCAATCAGGTGCGATTTCCAGCAACGGAACCAACATGAACGCACGATTTTTCATATCGTAATGCGGCACGGTAAGCGTTGGCGTGGCAACAGTCAGATTACCGAACAGCATAATGTCGAGATCAAGCGTCCGTGGCCCCCAGCGCTCAGCTTTGCGCACCCGACCGTGCTCAAACTCAATACGTTGAGTATGGGCCAGCAAGCCTTCCGCAGACAGTTCAGTTTCCAGTGCGACAGCAGCATTCAGATAATCAGGTTGGTCTTGCGGGCCGAGTGGCTTCGTTCTGTAGAAAGAGGAGATTGCAACCACCCGGCTTCCCGGAATGGTTGCAATGGCGTCCAGCGCATGAGTCACTTGCTCAAGCGGGACTGCCTGGTTGCTGCCAAGGGCGATATACGCCAGTGTCATGCACTTCCTCCGCTACGCGGTGCACGTTTACGCGGGCGACGATGGCGGCGGCGTACCGCTGGTTCATCACCTAACACATCAAGCATATCTTTTTGTGCCGGTGGAGCTGCCACCTGGAATTCACCCCACCATTTCGTCAGGCGTTGTAATTCCTGGTTGTTTTCCACTTCGGCACGCAGCGCCAGTAAATCGTAAGCGGCACGGAACTTAGGATGCTCCATCAGCTTCCATGCGCGTTTGCCCTGACGGCGCGACAGGCGAAGCTGCAAGCCCCAAATGTCACGTACCAGAGTGGTGATTCGTTTTGGAATCGCCAGCGCACGGCAGGCTTCATCCAGCACTTCGTTCATCGCTAATGCGAAAGCGTCCATATAGGCAAGCCCGCTTTCCTGAGTCAGCTTTTGAGCCATCTCCAGTTGCGGATACCAGAAAATGGCGGAGAACAGGAAGGCCGGATTAACACGCATATCATTATGAATGCGGGTATCGGTATTCTTCAGCACCTGGGCGATTATGCGCTCCATCGGGCTGTCACCTTGCTCGGTAAAGTAGCGGGTGATGGTCGGGAATAACGGCTGGAACAGCTGATATTCACGCAGTAATTCATATGTATCGTAGCCGTGACCGGTTTGCAGAAGCTTCAGCGACTCTTCAAACAAGCGGGCTGGTGGGACGTCATTAATCAACGTCGCTAAGCGCGGAATAGGTTCACCTGTTTCCGGGCTAATCGTCATATTCAGCTTCGCGGCAAAACGCACGGCACGCAGCATGCGTACTGGGTCTTCGCGATAACGTGTTTCAGGGTCGCCAATCAGACGGACAACACCATTGCGTAAATCACGAAGGCCACCGACATAATCACGAATTGAGAAATCAGCCACGCTGTAATAGAGACTGTTGATAGTGAAATCGCGGCGCTGAGCATCTTCTTCGATAGAACCAAAGATGTTATCGCGCAGCAACATGCCGTTTTCACCGGTCTGTGAAGTCTGTTTGTCAGACTTTTGCTCTTCGTGATGACCACGGAAAGTGGCAACTTCGATGATTTCCGGCCCAAACATCACATGTGCCAGGCGGAAACGACGGCCAACCAGACGGCAGTTGCGGAACAGTTTACGCACCTGATCGGGCGTTGCGCTGGTGGTGACATCAAAGTCTTTCGGCCGTTTGCCAAGCAACAGGTCACGGACACCGCCGCCCACAAGGTAAGCCTCGAAGCCCGCTTTGTTCAGACGATAGAGCACCTTGAGGGCATTTTCACTGATATCTTTGCGGGACAGTGCGTGCTGGTCACGCGGAATAACCGTGATTTGCGGGAGATCTTCACTCTCCTCGACCACGACGTCATCGCGGTTAAGCACCTTGCGGCAAAAATTAGCGACTCGGGTAAAAATAGTACACCTCGGCAGTGTCAATCATAGGGACAAAAAAAACAGCGGCTAATCATAGCTCAGTGCGTGGCATTTGAGAATGACGTATTCACGAAGTACCTGGCACAACATCCAGCAACGACCAATTTTGCACCGCAAGATTGAGTTGCTCACTGAGCGTTAAATCTTGCCAGCCAGCAATTTCTGGTTGGTTCAAAAATGCCAGTGCTGCATGAATAACCGGACGCGGATCGCCCTGTGGAAGGGCTGGCGCGTGATTCTGCTTAGATAACTTGGCGCCATTCTCGTTGAGCACCAATGGCAAATGAACGTAATCAGGTACCGTCCAGCCAAACTGTTGATACAGCGAAATTTGCCGCACCGTAGGTTCAATTAAATCTGCACCGCGCACAATTTCACTCACACCCTGAAAATTATCGTCCACGACTACTGCAAGATTATAGGCAAATAACCCGTCCCGGCGGTGAACGATAAAATCTTCACGGGCCAGTTTTTCATCGGCAATTAACTTTCCGTGCAGTTTATCGGCAAAACTTAATACCGGATAATTTTGTACAAAACGTAACGCGGCATTCTGTGGACCGTGATTCAGCGTGCGGCAATGGCCGTCGTAATAACCGCCAATTTGCTGAATGCGGCTACGGGTACAGGTGCAGTAATAACTCAAACCTTGTTGTTGCAAGAAGGAAAGAGCTTCTCGATAGGCTTCGTGTCGTTGGGATTGCCACAAAACCTCACCATCCCAGAGCAGTCCATAATGTTCTAATTGCTGCAATATTGCCGTGGCAGCACCGGGGACTTCACGAGGCGGATCGATATCTTCAATGCGAACCAGCCATTGTCCCTGCTGCGCGCGTGCTTGTAGATAACTGCCAAGTGCAGCAATAAGTGAACCGAAATGGAGTTCACCTGAAGGCGAGGGGGCAAATCGTCCAATATAGCGAGATGTGGTCATCAGTATTGTGACAGGCTAGAAATGAATAAGGCGGGAGAGTCTCCCGCCTTTGAAAGTATACCCGTCATACTTCAAGTTGCAGGTGCGTTGGCTGCACCCGTTCGCCCCGGTCACATAGCTATCTATGCTCCTGGGGACTTACGGTCTGGTCGCCTTCCTGCAACGCAAATTATTTTGGGTACGTGGTGAAATTGCGGGCTGTTAGCCAGCCATTTGTTTTTCGCGAATTTCTGCCAACGTTTTACAGTCAATACACAAATCAGCTGTCGGGCGAGCTTCGAGACGGCGGATGCCGATTTCAACACCGCAGGATTCGCAGAAACCGAAATCTTCGTCTTCTACTTTCTTGAGGGTCTTCTCGATTTTCTTGATCAGTTTACGTTCCCTGTCACGGTTACGCAGTTCGAGGCTGAATTCTTCTTCCTGGGCTGCACGGTCAACCGGATCCGGGAAGTTTGCTGCTTCATCCTGCATATGCGTTACCGTGCGATCAACTTCATCCATAAGTTGGCTACGCCAGGCTTCAAGAATACGCTTGAAGTGCGACAGCTGGGCTTCGTTCATATACTCTTCGCCCGCTTTCTCCTGATATGGCTCCACCCCAGCGATGGCGAGGATACTCAGGGACGATGTTTTACGCTTTTGCCCTTCTTGCATGTTGTTTCTCCTTAACACGCACTATCGGTCCCCTGGTTGGGGGAAAATCAGGCCGCTATAAATAGCAGATGCTTTTCAGGATGGCAATTATATAAATTCCTCTCTTGACAAGCCTGTGAAGAAAAGCGTATTTACGCGAGCCGCCAGCACACAAAATAGACAAACGTTAATACCCATCATCTTTCAAGTTGAAGGTGCGTTAGCGGCTACCGTTCACCCGAATCACTTACTTGAGTAAGCTCATCGGGATTCACTTTTTTGCAGCCTTCCTGACTCTTGAATTCTATTGGGTAAATTCAAGATAAAACGACAGGTAACGGCGAAATTAGAGTTATCCCATTTGTAGAAAGTTCAGCCTTGTAGGCGAGAAGTTCTACTCCGCACTGTTGCGCCTCGGATAACAACTGCGCATATTTTGCATCGATGTGGCGTGCCGGGGAGACTTGAGTAATAGCCGAATGTAGCACTGCAAACAGCAGCACCGCGCGTTCACCCTGCAAAACCACGTTCATCAATTCTCGCAAATGCTTCTGGCCTCGCAGGCTCACAGCATCTGGGAAATAGCCACAATTTTGTTGTGATAACGTGACTGATTTTACTTCAATATAGCAGTTAACCTTGCAATCTGCTTGCAACATAAAATCAATACGGCTGCGTTCTGTACCGTACTTTACTTCACTTTTAATTGTGCTGTAACCCGTTAATTCAGCAATGGTTTTATTCGTTAATGCTTCTTTGACAACCATGTTGGCGCGTAGTGTATTTACACAGATAAACTCGCCATTTTGCGTCTGTGTTATTTCCCATGTGTGAGGATATTTACGCGTCGGATTGTCTGAAGTGGAATACCAAACAGTGTCGCCAGGCGTTGCACAGCCGGTCATGGCGCCGGTATTCGGACAATGAAGCGTGAGTTCTTCGCCGGAAAGCGTGACCACATCGGCCAGAAAGCGTTTATAACGTTTGATAAGGGTGGCTTGCTGCAATGGGGGGCTAAATTCCATTTATTCTTCCTTTACCCGTCATACTTCAAGTTGTTGGTGTGTTGGCTTCTCGCCTGCCAACAACTCGAATTATTTAGGATGTATTATTTAATGACCAGCGCTGCAACGGCTGGTAACGCGTTCGCCCTTGTTTGAAAACAGACTCATACAATACAAATTCTTCTACCTGATATTGCCAGCGGAAATTGGGAGGAGGGATCGAAACTGCACGCGCTGTATTGCGATAAATCGTGATATGTGGATGAAAAGGCTGAGGACTTTGGTAACAGCCGCTGCGAGCCGCCTGAGAGCGTAGCATGTTTGCCAACTGAATGAGTCCTAAAGGTGCATGGCGTGGACCAATCCACACGACATTCGATCGCAGCCATTGCCCTGCATCATCAATCGTCAGGGTAAAACCGCGCTGGCTGATCCGTCCAGCTAATTGGCTGAGCGCCTTTTGCTTTTCCACGCTGATGTCACCCAAAAAGGCGAGCGTTAGATGCAGGTTGGCGGCGGCAATCGGACGCCCGGTATCTTCAGGAAACTGTGTGGCACGCCACTGGATAATCTGTTGTTGCACATCATCAGGGAGTTCGAGGGCAAAGAACAGACGGCGAGTTTCAGCCATGGTGGTCTCTCGGTAATAGATTGCTACAATAGCGAACTTCGCATCATACCTTTTTGGAGCCATTTGTGCCGTCATTACCGGTCGCCGCAGTGCTACCCGATATTCTTCACGCTTTGCAAAATGCACCGCAAGTTTTACTGAGTGCGCCAACGGGTGCCGGTAAATCGACCTGGCTGCCGTTGCAGATTTTGCAGCAGGCTAACTTAGGTGGGCGCATTCTGCTTCTTGAACCGCGTCGCCTGGCGGCACGTAATGTTGCACAACGTCTGGCGGAATTACTGGGTGAAAAACCGGGTGAAACAGTCGGTTACCGTATGCGTGCCGAAACCTG
>DATERH010000359.1:0-8069 GCA_035271785.1 Buttiauxella sp. | reverse complement strand
AAATTGACCGGGGAAACAGTAGGGCAAGAGTTCCTCGTTTTCACCCTCGGTGACGAAGAATACGGCATCGACATTTTAAAAGTGCAGGAAATCCGCGGTTACGATCAAGTGACGCGTATTGCTAACACACCTGCATTTATTAAAGGGGTGACTAACCTGCGCGGTGTGATTGTGCCCATCCTCGATCTGCGAATTAAGTTTGCACAAGATGACGTGGAATATAACGATAACACGGTCGTTATCGTGCTGAACTTTGGCCAGCGTGTTGTGGGTATCGTGGTGGATGGCGTGTCGGATGTCTTGTCTCTGACCGCCGAACAAATCCGCCCGGCACCAGAATTTGCTGTAACGCTTTCAACGGAATACCTGACCGGCCTGGGTGCTCTGGGTGAGCGTATGCTGATTTTGGTTAATATCGAGAAGCTGCTCAATAGCGAAGAGATGGCACTGATCGATGATGTAAGCCGCGTGGCCTAGTGTTGTAGGGCGGATGAGCGCAAGCGCCATCCGCCACTATCACCGATAAATCACGCTTCTACCTGTTCACCTGCTTCAATTGACTCTTCCATCTCACCTTCATTTTTCGACAGCATCGCCGTCGCCACACCGTTACCTAGCACGTTAATCGCTGAACGGCCCATATCCAGGAAGTGGTCAATACCCATTAGCAGTAAGATACCTGCGACCGGAATATTAAAACTCGGAATGGTTGCGGCCAGTACCACCAACGCTGAACGCGGCACACCTGCAATACCTTTGGACGCCAGCATCAATGTCAGCATCAGTACCACAATCTCAGAGAACGTCAGATGGATGTTATACGCCTGTGCAATAAACATTGAGGCAAAAGAGCAGTACACCATCGAACCCACCAGGTTGAATGAATAACCCATTGGCAGCACGAACGACGCGATGTTGCGCGAGCAGCCAAAGCGGGTCAGCTGGTCGAGGGTTTTAGGGTAGGCCGCTTCGGAGCTGCTGGTGGTAAAGGCCACCAGAACCGGATCTTTGAGCATGGCAATCAGACGGAACACATCACGCTTGAGTACCATGTAGCCGACACCAACCAACACCATGCACGTCAGAATGATCGCCAGATAGTAACCGCCGATAAACGAGGCGTAGTTGAGCAAAATCCCCAGGCCTTCGGTGGCCACAACAGACGAGATTGCCGCGAAAATCGCCAGCGGTGCCACGTACATGACGTAACCCGTCACTTTCAGCATGATGTGGGAAACCACGTCTAACGTCGCCACTAACGGGGTATTAAATTTCTCGCCAAGGGACGCGCCCGCAATCCCGAAGAACAGTGAGAACACCACGATTTGCAGGATTTCGTTATTCGACATCGCGCCCGCAATACTGGTTGGAATGGTGTGCGAGATAAACGCTTTCAGGTTCATACCGCTCACTGCAAGACCGGTTTGCACATCCCCTGTTGGAATCTGGAGATTCATGCCAGCGCCCGGTTGCTGTAGCGTGACGATAAACAAACCCACCAGAATGGAAAGGATAGAAGAGGAGATAAACCACACCATTGCTTTACCACCGACGCGGCCAATAGTTGAGGTTTCACCCATCTTCATGATGCCAACCGTCAAAGTGCTAAACACCAGAGGAGCGATGACCATTTTGATCAGGCGTAAAAAAATGTCGGTAAACAGCGTGATGTTATCGGCATAACTTTTGATGTTGTCTGCGGCGGCATATTCATTGATGGCGGCGCCTGAGAGAATACCAGCGAACATGAAAAGCAGAATAAATAGCGTGAGTTTGTTTGAACTAGACAATTACGTAGTAACCCCATTGATTTAGAAATATGTATTTAACCTATTGAGATATATAATTATTATGACTTCTCAATTTATATTCGGCCCATAAATTGAAGCAAATGGCGTCTGGATTCAACTATTTTTTACTTTTTGTCGTATTTGTTAATTCAGCAGGCCTTATGTAACAGCGTGATTACTATCACGAAAATAATATTAATATTTGCGAAGAAACAGCAGGCTAACCTGCCTTTTTGTTGTTAGTGCTTTGATTAAAAAGATAAATATTTTTCAATAAGACGTTCGGCTGATTCGCTGCACGCTTTCTGGTCATTTCTGAATACCTAAGCTAAATTTCAATAAGTTAGCGGATTCAGCACCCTACTGTTGAAGGGATCGGATGTGCAGCAAAATGAGGCTCAACAATGAAAGCACACACACTCTTAATGCTTTGTGGTAGTGGTTTACTTTGTGGCATAACCGGGGCGCAGGCGGTAACCAGTAATGGGACTATCAATGCGACACTCACTCTGACCAATGGCTGCCTGATTAACGGCTCACCTGCTCAGAATGGCATCAATTTTGGCACCCTGGATTTTGGTGAACATCCGGCAACCTTCTCGACGCTGACCACGGAATTATCTGGTGCAGCAGGCGGCAATAGCTTTGGAATCCAATGTACCACCGGTTCGACTTACGCCGTTCAGGTGACGGGCAGCACCAACGGCGCGCCGGGTACCACTGTTGGTACTCCAGGAACACCCGCCCGCTATCTGGTCAACACCTCTGACGCGACACAAGGTGTGGCATACAGCATCTATAGCGACAGCGCATTCAGTAATGTCATCACCAACAACGCAGCCATCCCGAAAGTCTCCACCACCGCGGGTGTCGACAATTACAGTGTTTACGGGCGTATTCAGGGTGGGGGAGACAGCGTGACGGTGAAACCTGGGACATACACGGACGTGATTAATGTCAGCGTGACCTACTAACCCGTTCTGGATCCTTTTAGGGTTTCCATTTCATGGATTAACAGCAGGCAATGACCACTGCTGAGGGCCGCGCTTTGCATAAAATTCACGCTGGGCTTTTGGGGTTGATGGTTGTGATGCCAGCCTATTCAGCCACCACGCAGTCATTTCAGGTTGGGGCAACCATCACGCCCGGTTGTTCTGTCGCCAGTGGTAGCGGTGGCAATTTTGGTAGCCTAAATTTTGGCACGCATAGCGGCGTGGAAAGTGGCATCGTCAGTAATGCATTTATACCAAGCACCTCGCTGGAACTGGCTTGCACGCCAGGGGTGGCATTGAGCATGTCCATTGATGGCGGCAAAAATTACACATCGATACGCAATATGGTGCGCACCGGCAGCAGTGAAAAAGTGCCATACCGCCTTTATACCAGCGGTGCTCTCACGGCCAACACTGAAATTCTGGTGAATCAGGTGGTGGCGATTACTTACAGCAACAGTAATAACATTACATTACCTATCTTTGGGGCGGCACAATTAACGGGAATGAGTCCGGCAGGGACTTATACCGACCAACTTACTGTGACCTTGTCATGGTAAAAAAGGGAGAAATCAATGATGCAATGGCGCTCGCATACACTGCTACTCGCAGCCGGTTTATCGGTCAGCGCACAAGTGCTGGCGGCAGGAAATATCCTGATTTGGCCGATAGATCCCTACCTTGATTCCGATGCCAAAGCCGCAGAATTGTGGATCCAAAACCAAAGCGACAGCGCAACCACTATGCAGGTGCGGGTGGTCGGCTGGCAGCAACAACAGGGGCATGAAAAATATCAACAGCAGCAGGATGTGGTCGCCAGCCCGCCAATTGTGCGTATTGAAGGGGGCAGCAAACAGCTTATCCGTCTGATCAAACAAAATGTGGTGCCACCGGGCCAGGAGTTAGCATATCGGGTTGTTGTAGATGAAATTCCCCAGCCTGCGGACAGCAGCAAACCGCAAATGGGTTTGAAATTGCAAATGCGCTACTCTATCCCGCTATTTTCTTATGGCGCGGGTATGCAAATCGAGAAAGCCGCCAGCAACCATGCGAATACCGAACCGGCGAAACTGTCGTGGCGCGTGGTGAATGAGAATGGACAGCCCACCTTACAAGTCTCTAATCGCGGGAATATTCATGCGCGACTGAGCAACGTGATATTACGCCAGGGGAGCCTGCGGAGTACATTGACCGACGGGTTGATGGGTTATGTATTACCCGGTAGCCAGCGTGAATGGCCGTTACCGGCATCGTTCACCCGGCCTGACCATCTGTCAGCAACGATCAATGCTCGTTCTGGACAATGGCAATCGTCTCCGGTCAATTGAGTCGATTGCCTGTGGCCATGCTTATCTTATCTTTGCCGCTGTGTAGCCATGGTGCGCAGCAAGATGACGCATTGCCCCCGCCGCCGGATGCGCAAGCTCTGAACTCCTCTGCGCAGTTCCATTTGTCGTTGGTGTTCAACCAGTGGGATAGCGGTTTGGTGGTGCCGGTCACTCAGCGTAATGGGCAATTTTTTGTCAGCCGCGCGGATTTACAGCGCGCCGGATTGCCGGGGGATCAATTTACCAGTGACGAGGTGAATGTCTCGGCGCTAAACGATGTGAAAACGCAATACGACAGCAGCGGTCAACGCCTGTTATTGGCTGTTCCCAATGAGTGGCTGCCCAGCCAGGCTATCGAGCTGGGTAAGCAGGATGCGAGCTTTAAACCATTAAGCGGCAACGGGGCGCTGCTCAATTACGACATCTATGCCAACCATTCACAAAACAGCGGCAGTCAGGCTTCGGTTTGGCATGAATTGCGGGTGTTTGGCGGTAATATCAGCCTTTCTTCAACCGGCACTTATCGCCAGAATCTCTCCAGCTATGATGCCGGAGGTACCGAAGGCTATCTGCGCTACGACACCACCTTAACTGGCACCAATGAAGATGACATTCTTAGCTGGTCTGCAGGGGATGTGGTGAGTGATGCATTAAGCTGGAGTAACAGCGTGCGGATGGGCGGGATTTCAATGGGCCGTGATTTTTCATTGCGCCCGGACTTAATCACCTATCCGTTACCGGCATTTTCCGGTGAAGCGGCGGTGCCTTCCACTGTCGACGTGTTTATCAATGGCTATCGCAGCGGTAGTACCCAACTGCAACCCGGCCCATTTACCTTAACCAATCTTCCTTACATCAATGGTTCAGGCGATGCGGTGCTGGTGACCACCGATGCGTTGGGTCGCCAGGTTTCCACCACGCTGCCGTTTTATGTGGCAAGCCAACTGCTAAAACCGGGGCTAAGCGACGGCGCTTTCACGCTCGGCAGTTTGCGGCGGGATTATGGCATCGAAAATTTTTCCTATGGCCCTGCGGCAGCCAGCGGTTCTTATCGTTACGGGGTTAACGATTACTGGACGCTGGAAAGCCACGTAGAAGGGGCGCAGTCGCTGGCGCTAGGTGGGGTTGGGACGCTGGTGAAACTGGGTAACTTTGGTGTAGTGAACGGGGCCTGGTCGCGCAGTGAAATGCGCGGGCAGGGCGGGCAGCAGGTCAACTGGGGTTATCAATACAATACCGAATGGTTCAACATTGGCACACAGCATAGCCACCGTGATCGGGGTTTTGGCAACCTTGCGCTCTATGATTCACCAGATATGTATGATGAAAATAACCAACCGATAGCCAGCCTCAGTCGCAGCACCGACCAATACTCACTCTCTTTTAACCTCGGCGGCTATGGCAGCCTCGGTGCTGCGTGGATTGACATTCGAAGTTTCGATGATGAAAAAACGCAGTTGCTGAATCTATCGTGGAGCAAAAATCTTTGGGGAAACAGCAGCTTTTATCTCGCGGCTAGCCATGATCCGGCGCAAAACGGTTGGAGTCTGGCGTTGTCATTGCAAATGCCTTTTGGCGCGGAAAACAGCGCCGCGTTTAGCGTCGAAAGTACACCTGATGCGGGCAGTACGCAGCGGGTCAATTATAATCACGCGATGCCGAGCAATGGCGGTTTTAGCTGGGATCTTGCCTACGCACATCAGAGCGACACCGATGATTACCAACAGGCAACGCTTGGCTGGCGCAACAATAAAGTGGAATTGCAGGGTGGCGCTTACGGGCAGCGTGATAACTACACCCAGTGGGGCGAAATGTCTGGTTCACTGGTGATGATGGATAACACGTTGCTTGCGGCGAACCGCATCAATGATGCCTTTATGGTGGTCAGCACCGACGGTTTTCGTGATGTTACGGTGAATTTTGAAAACCAGCCAGTGGGAACCACCGACGATGACGGCTACCTGCTGATAAGCGGCGTGTCATCTTATTATCCGGCGAACTACAGCATCAATACCCTGAATCTGCCCGCAGATACGCGGATTAAATATACCGAGCGCCGTGTAGCCTTGCGCCGTCACAGCGGATATTTCCTCCATTTCCCGATGGAGCAGCAGCACGTCGCCAGTGTGATTTTGCAAGACGGCAACGGTAAAGATTTGCCGGTTTCAAGCCAGGTCTACCGCCCCTTGCAACCGCCTGCACCAGTGGGTTATGACGGGATTGTCTATCTCGAAAACCTCCGTGATGTGAATCCACTGACTGTTACTTTGCCGGATGGAAAGCGTTGCCACGCCACATTAACCCTGGATAAAAATCCCGACCGTAAGCTGAAAACTTACGGCCCGCTGGTCTGCCAGGACGGCGCATGATGTTTGCGCGCGGGGTGTGGATTTTGCTGGCAGTCGTGTTGCTGCAAATCACCATTTCTGCGCAAGCGGACTGTCGCTTGAGTGGAGTGAATGGTTCGTTTGGCAGCCAAAGCTCGTTTGTGGTGGGTTCCACCGTGCAGAACACCAGCGCGTCCATTTCCGTTGATTGCGATACGGTGCTGAGTTTGCTCACTGCCGACTCGATAAAACTCACCTATCTGGGGGCAACACCTGCTGTCACCGGGACGCGCGGTTTACTCAGACGCACCGACGACGCCAGCAACCCGGATAACGTCCCGGTGGTAGTGTGTGTCCAGTCAGGATGTGCGGGTAGCAGTGAAGTTCTGGTCGGCGGGAGTTACACCTGGAGTGGCAGCACGCTACTGAATTTGCTGGCCAGCCAGCGCTATACCTTGCCGATTTACCTGCGTACGGTGGCCGGGCAAAACATCAGCGCCGGGCCATACAGCGTGGTGCTTAATTTCCGGATTGACTGGAACGTGTGCAGTCTTGGCGTCGCGGCTTGTCTGGCTTACCAGACCGGCAGCGGCTCGCCGGGTACCACCGTTTCATTGACGGTCTCCAACGATTGCAGCACGATATCTGCCCCGCCAGTCAATTTCGATAGCGCACCGTTGGTTCAAAACTTTAAAAGCGTCTCACAAAGCATTGCTGTGACCTGCACAAAAGGCAGCACGTACACCGTGGGTATGAGCAATGGCGCGAATGTCTCCGGTACTGTACGACGGATGAAAAGTGGCAGTAACTATATGAGTTACGAAATCTATAAATCCAATGGCACTGACCGCTGGGGCAGCCTCGGTGCAGAACGGTGGGCCAGTTCTGCATCATCTGGTTTGAGCAGCGACGGTTTACTGCGTAACTACAATTACGTGGCAAAAGTGCTGACGACGCAAACCACACCTCCCGCCGGTAGTTACTCCGATACGCTAGTGGTGGATGTCGCTTTTTAACTGACTTGATCATGTCGGAATGGTGCAGCGCCACATGACAATCGGCGCCAAAAGTTTGACGTAAAGTTTCCAGGGCTCATGCCGATAACACTCATAAGAAATAATTAAAAGGGTGTTATATGTTGAACCGTATTCGCGTTGTCACCATGTTAATGATGGTACTGGTGGTGTTCGCGCTCCTCCAGCTCATCTCTGGCGGAATGTTTTTTAACTCACTTAAGCAAAATAGCGACAGTTTTAAAGTGTCCAGAGAGTTACGTGTTCAGCAATCCGAACTGGCTGACACGTGGGAACTGATGTTGCAAACGCGCATCAACCTGAGCCGTTCCGCTGCCCGCATGTTGATGGATAGCAGCAACGGTCAAAGTGCGGCAAAAACCGACCTATTAAACAACGCCAAAAAATCCCTGGCTGAAGCGCATACGCATTACAACGCGTTCAAACAAATCCCCGCGATTAACCCAGAGCTAGAAATCCTGGTGAAGGGTATTGACGACGATTACCAGAGCTATAACCAGGCGTTGAGCGAACTGGTGGGTTATCTGGAAAGCGGCAACATGGATGCCTATTTTGCGCAGTCCACGCAAGGACTGCAAAACGCCCTCCAGACTGAATA
>DATERH010000358.1:0-6812 GCA_035271785.1 Buttiauxella sp. | reverse complement strand
AATTTGTTGCCGTCTTTGTTATAAATTTCGGCCGCATGAGCGGTGCCTGCTACCAGCAATGCTGGAACCAGGATGGCCAGTGCTTTAACTTTCATGTTATCAACCCTCTGTTATATGCCTTTTTATATGCCACTGCTTACTGATTAAATTGCTAATCAGTCGGCTAAGCTATTGTCCGAAACTAATACAGATTAATCCAACCCGAATATGCTACTAAAACCATAGAGATGTTTCATTTATCCACATAGCTGTTTCAAAATGTAAATTTAAGGGAACTTTTTTAAGCACAAAAAGACAATATTATAAGCACTAATTATCAAAAAAATTAAAATATCACAATAAATCAACAAGATAATAAATCAATGCACCAGAAGCACTGAATGTTAAAACATAGAGGCGATTTATATATAAAATACATCTCGCTATCATCATTAACTTTATTTATTACCGTCATTCAGCTTTGAATGTCTGTTTTACCCCTATTTTGGACCGGATGCTTGCATCCGGTTTTTTTTACTCTTCTTTACGTAGATTTAATCATTTTGTGCTACACCCCTCAAAAAGTAATGACTATTAAGAAATTCCTCATTCTCACCTTAAAATCATACAAACGAAGCGGGAATTTTCTAAAAAAATAATCCAAATAAACAATGGCTTCAGTAAAAAAAGTTGTACGGTCTAAATCATCTCGTTCAAATCCCCCCCTACTTCTTTGCTTAAGGCACCTTCCATTTAACGCTGAAATTTTAGCTAATTATCAATAACCTGGAAATGTGGCAATTTCGAATTATACTCGTTGAGTTTTAACAGACAGACGATGACGACAACGTCAGTTGCAGGTATTCTTACCCTGGTCGTGTTAGTTTTTTGCTAACAGCTTTGACGCCTGCCTACTAGCCTGGCAGAGCAGTGGATATTTTTAAGTGGCGAATGCTCGCCGGGTTGCGCGCTAACAATGAGTCAGTCAGACAGTATGATCCCTAATAAATTTTCGCTTATCCCCGGCAATATCACACGCTTCTTCCTGCTATTGATCGTCGTCCTACTGGTCGCCATGGGTGTCATGGTGCAAAGCGCTGTTAACAGCTGGCTGAAAGATAAAAGCTATCAGATAGTCGACATCACTCATGCACTGCATAAACGAGTCGATGTATTCCGTTACGCGACCTGGCAAATATATGACAACATTGCGGTCTCAACTTCCCCTGCTAGTGACGGTCTACAAGAAACCCGCCTACGCCAGGATGTTTACTATTTAGATAAGCCGCGCAGTAAAACTGAAGCTTTGATTTTTGGCTCCCACGACAGCTCGACACTGGATACAACACAACGTATCTCAACTTACCTCGATACGTTATGGGGTGCCGAGCCTAGCCCTTGGTCGATGTACTATTTAAACGGCCAGGATAACAGCTTGATTCTGGTCTCAACGCTGCCACTAAAAGATCTCTCCACTGGCCTTAAAGAAACGGGTGTCAGTTCTATCGTTGATTCCCGCCGTGCTGAAATGCTCCAGCAGGCAAACGCGCTGGATGAACGTGAAAGCTTTTCTCTGTTGCGCACGCTGGCCTGGCAGAATGGTCATTACTTTACACTGCGTACCACCTTCAACCAGCCAGGTCATCTGGCTACTGTCGTGGCGTTTGATTTACCCATAAATGATTTGATTCCGCCAACCATGCCGCTGGAAAGCTTCCGTCTGGAAAATAACGATGCGCAGAAGCCGATTAATAACGCAGAGAAAGATGGCCCGGATAGCGTAACCATCAATTTTAATGGGACAAAAATTGACATAAACTCCCCTCTTGCAACCACGAATCTGCGTGTGGTGTGGCAAGTGTCGCTCGGTACCTTGCTGATGGATGTCTTGCAGAACATTCTATTCCCGCTGCTATTCAATATTGGTCTGCTGGCGCTGGCGCTGTTCGGTTTCACCACTTTCCGCCAACATACGGCGCGCCCTGCCGAAGTTCAAAGTGGCAATGCCGAATTACAAATCTTACGTGCATTAAATGAAGAGATTGTCGCGCAGTTGCCCCTTGGCTTGTTGGTGCATGATCTGGACTCGAACCGTACCGTTATTAGCAATAAAATTGCCGACCACTTGCTTCCACACCTGAACCTGCAAAACATTATTGCGATGGCCGATCAGCATCAGGGGGTTATTCAGGCGACTATCAATAACGAGCTGTATGAAATACGCCAGTTCCGTAGCCAGATTGCTCCGCACACGCAGATCTTTGTCATTCGCGATCAAGACCGTGAAATTCTGGTCAATAAAAAGCTCAAACAAGCCCAACGCCTGTATGAAAAAAATCAGCATGGACGGATCTCTTTCATGCAGAATATTGGCGAAGCCCTACAGCGTCCGGTGAAGAATATTGCCGAACAAGCGAGCACACTGAATACACCTGAAGCGCACAGAATAGCCAATGAAGCGCAAAGCATCGTACGTCTGGTGGATGAGATGCAGTTGCTCAATATGCTGGAGTCCGATACATGGAAAACCAGTGCAACGCAGTTCGCCATCCAGCCATTAATTGATGAGGTCGCGCTGGAAATGCTGCCGATTATCAAGCGCAAAGGTCTACAACTGCTTATCAACAACCAGTTGGCAGCAGATGAAGAGCGCCACGGCGACCGGGAAGCACTACGTAAAGTGCTACAATTGTTGCTGCATTATTCCGTCACCACGACCCAAATGGGTAAAATCACTCTCGATATCACAGAAGAAGAAGCTGGCCCTGACCGTCTGTTATTCCGCATTCTGGATACTGGCGAAGGGATTAGCAGCGGCGAAGTCGATAATCTCCACTTCCCATTCCTGAATGCAACCCGAGAAGATCGTTACGGGCAAGCTAACGGACTCACCTTCTATTTATGCGATCAACTGTCACGCAAATTGGGCGGGCATTTGAATATCAAAACTCGAGAGGACATTGGTACCCGCTACAATCTGCACATTAAGATGACTGCAGAGCCACAGCCTGAAGAGCAAGAAGAAAAATTGCTTGATGATGTGGTCGCGATGATTGATATCACTTCCAATGAAGTGCGAAATATCGTCACGCGCCTGTTAGAAAACTGGGGGGCACAGTGCATCACCCCGGATGAAAGATTGGCAAGTCAAGAGTTTGATATCTTCTTGACAGATAATCCGTCTAATCTTACATCTTCTGGATTGCTTTTAAGCGATGATGAGAACGGAATGCGTAAGCTTGGCCCTGGTCAGTTCCGGGTTAATTTTAATATCAGTAATGCTATGCAGGATGCCGTGCTACAACTGATAGAGGAACAACTAGCACAGGAGAGCATTTCTGAGTCACCGTTAGGCGGCGATGAAAATGCGCAGCTTCATGCCAGCGGTTATTACTCGCTGTTTGTCGACACAGTACCGGAAGATGTTAGGAGATTGTATACTGAATCTGCGGCGCACGATTTTGTGGCGTTAGCGCAGACAGCTCACCGCTTGAAAGGGGTGTTTGCAATGCTTAACTTGGTACCCGGCAAGCAGTTATGTG
Organism: Buttiauxella sp.; assembly: GCA_035271785.1. Taxonomy (GTDB): domain Bacteria; phylum Pseudomonadota; class Gammaproteobacteria; order Enterobacterales; family Enterobacteriaceae; genus Buttiauxella. The sequence continues at coordinate 3,291 of DATERH010000358.1, read as the reverse complement.
AAACATTAGAGCATCACATTCGTGAAAGTGATGCTGCCAACATACAAAAATATGCCAGCGATATTGACGGTTACGTCAAGAGTTTGCTGTAGCAAGGTAGCCTATTACATGAACAGTATGAACGTAATTATTGCCGACGACCATCCGATTGTCCTGTTCGGCATTCGTAAATCTCTCGAGCAGATCGAGTGGGTGAATGTTGTCGGTGAATTTGAAGATTCCACAGCGCTTATCAATAATTTACCAAAGCTTGATGCACATGTTTTGATAACCGACCTCTCCATGCCTGGAGATAAATACGGTGATGGCATTACGCTTATCAAATATATCAAGCGTCACTTCCCTAACATCTCCATCATCGTGCTGACGATGAACAACAACCCAGCTATTTTGAGCGCGGTATTAGAACTTGATATCGAAGGGATTGTACTGAAGCAAGGTGCGCCAACCGACTTACCAAAAGCACTGGCCGCATTGCAGAAAGGCAAAAAATTCACTCCAGAGAGCGTGACTCGTCTGCTGGAAAAAATCAGTGCCGGTGGTTATGGCGACAAGCGTTTGTCTCCAAAAGAGAGCGAAGTTCTGCGTCTGTTTGCAGAAGGCTTCCTGGTAACAGAAATCGCACGCAAACTGAACCGCAGCATCAAAACTATCAGTAGCCAGAAAAAATCAGCAATGATGAAACTGGGTGTGGAAAATGACATCGCTCTACTGAATTATCTCTCGTCAGTTAGCCTGTCTGCGACTGATAAAGATTAAATAAATATCGGATGTCGCGCTGCGACATCCGACATTTTTATCTGCCACTACGCACTCTTGCGGCGTAAAGATCGACGGTCGATTTGAGTACATCCAGCGTCACCGGTTTCGACAGGCAGCTATCCATCCCCGACTCAAGACAACGTTGTTTCTCTTCGGCCAGTGCATTGGCTGTCACCCCCACCACCGGCAGCGTCAAACCGAGTTGACGAATACGTTGTGTCAGACGATAACCATCCATATTCGGCATGTTGACGTCACTGAGCACGATATCAATGTGATTTTTACTCAGCACGTTCAGCGCATCGATGCCATCATTCGCCGTTTTACACTGATAACCCAATGCTCCCAGCTGATCTGCCAGCAAACGTCGGTTGATAGGATGATCATCGACGACGAGGATCATCATGTCAGCATTGCATTCCTGGCTGCCAGATGGTGCAGGTAAGTCAGAGTTAAAACCTGCCAGGCTAACCGTCACGCTGTAAATGCGTCCCAGTAACAGCAGCAAATCATGCGGTGCGGCAAGGCTATGGACCCAGCAACCCGGGGAAACTTCAACAGGAATACCGATATGACGGCGACAGAAAATAACCGCCGCGCGCCCTTCCCAGGCTTTTTCCAGTTCATCATCGGTGATTAAAATATCGTCGCCATCCGGTATTTGGCCCTGATACTGCCGCACTTCAAAGTGGTTTATTGTCAGTATCGACTCGAGGAATTTACTCAGCGATGCATTTCGTACTGCCAGCCAACAACGCTTGTTCACCAACCCTTCGACCTGCACGGGCTCCGCGTAACTCGCACTATATAAAGGAATGCGAATCGTAAACTGGCTACCCATTCCTACTTCGGTATCCACCGAAATATCGCCATCCATCATGCTGATAAGCTTTTCACAGATAGCAAGACCGAGACCTGTACCCTGGAAATTGTGCTGCACGCCAGTCCCTGCCTGGAAGAACGGATCAAATAACCGCGTGACTTCTTTGGCAGGAATGCCCACGCCCGTGTCACGCACACGTAAAGAGAGATAATCCCCCTCCACGCTGACATGGAGGACAATGCAGCCAATATCCGTAAATTTGATGGCATTACTGAGCAAGTTGGAAATGACTTGCTGCAAGCGCATCGGATCACCTTGTAGCGTCAGTGGCACATCAGGTTCAATAAAACAGTACAGTCCCAGTTGTTTGCGCACGACCAGCGGTAAATAGTTCGCGGTAATGTGACTCATCACTTCACGCGGTGAAAATTCACGCGGCTCAATTTTTAACTGTTCTGATTCGATTTTTGAGAAATCGAGAATATCGCTGATGATTTTCAGTAACAGGCTGGAAGAGTTGTTCATTGCCGTCACCAGACGATCGACGCCTTTTGGTAACTCTTTAGTTTGCAACAAATCCAGGTTGCCGATAATGCCATACAACGGTGTGCGCAGTTCATGGCTTACCGTCGCAAGGAACATAGATTTTGACTGGCTCGCCTGCTCAGAAGCTTGGGCCATTTCCTGGAGCGATTCTTCCATTTTGACGCGCGCGCTCACATCCACCAGCACGCAAATCGCAACGTTTTCATTACGATAACGGGAATGAACAAAACTTATCTGTAGATTGGTTTGGTTACTGGTCAACACATCGACAAAGTTAACCTGCTGGCCACAAATAATTTGCGTTAGCCGCTGCCTGTCTTCATGAGTCAGCATGTTGAGATAATTGTGCGCCAGCTCGTTACTCAGAATATTCGTCCCATCCTGAGTCCGCAGAATACAGATCCCGACCGGTGCTGAAGCGACAATTTTACGGTTGAACTGCTCGTGTTCTTCCAGGCGCTGAGCGTCATTTTCTGCCGGAATAAATATACGTTTTTCATACATCCGCGCGAGAGTAAACAGCACCGCACCAACAAGAATATTCAGCAACACAGCATTTAGGATCAGTATGCGAATACGTTCGAGAACCACATCTACCGGAACTGAATACACCACACTCATTGAGGAAGGTGGTAAATTTTTCTTGAAAATTAATTGCTTAAAGCCAGATGCATAACCAAACCACGAACGTTCCTGAATCCATTTTTCTTCAGGTTGAACACGCGTATCAGGGCCAGAAAGAGTGATAAGTGGACGACTATTTTCATCCAGAATCGTTACGCCAATCGGCATGGATCCTGGCGAAAGAAAGTTTTCCATGCGGATGGTTTGCTCCACGCCCAGTAGTGCCTGTAGGTGGTTAGCCAGATAAACTGGGGTCAACGTATAGAAGTATCCGACACCTGGACGTGTACCTGGGCCAACCCAGTAAATACTGTTGCTGTGTTCATCCTGCGGAGCTTTTCGATATTTCATGATGCGTTCATGCAAGGTTTTCAGCGCTTTTTCACGCTCAACAGGCATCTCTCGCAGGCCGAAATCCGCCATGCACAGATTATCACCACCAATCAAAAAGACCCGGTTGAGGTCATAGGCTGCGGAGAAATTGTCTCGCCAGTAACGTAAAAACCACGCCAGAGATTGCAGCGAAGAACGCCAGG
>DATERH010000357.1:0-11486 GCA_035271785.1 Buttiauxella sp. | reverse complement strand
ATATCAGCGATGATTTTTGCCGGATACACCTGCCCAAGGCTGCGGCTAATGGCCAGAACAGGCTCAAGCGTATTCACCAACAGCGATTCAATCTCGTTATTGAGCAACTTGAGATCCGCACGGCATGAGAAAATGGTTTTGTGAACGCGGGAATGCTTACCTTCTGTCAACTCGCCCTGAAGTACCCGCGCACCGGTTGCAACCTCTTTTTGCAGCGCCTCGATGAAGGCTTGCGGGCTGCTTATCTGATAATGCCGCTCCTCGTCGCAAGCGTTGAACTGCTTCACTAACTCCGGCAGGTTTTCCCGCACCGGAGCCTGATCAAATCCGTGGGGGTAGAGCAAGTTTCCACGGGCACTGCGTGCCTCAATGGGTAACAATGTCTCATTAAGTCGCACCGCCATATGTTCAGGATTTTCATCAAGCAATCCACCGTAGTGGTAACCCCAGGGCATCTGAACCGCAAAGATCTGGTCACCGTTATCGCCCTGCCAGATAAACTCTGTTTCCAGTAGCGTGTTGTCCGCAATGCCACGCCAAAACAGCGCGTGGTCAATACCGAACTGTTTGTAGATCTGCGGCATATTCCCACCCTGCCCAAAACAGTCAGGAACATAACCCAACGCCATGCTACCACCGGCTTCGGTGGCAATTTTAATGCCGTACCAAAGGTTGCGCACCACCGACTCCTGGTGGATAACCAGTTGGTCGGTTTGGGTGTACCATGGGCCGGTGAGCAAGCGTTTTTCAGCAATTAATTTGAACAACACCTCTTTGTCTTCCGGAGCCCACTGCAAATAACTTTCAATTAATGCACTTTGCGCATCCAGCAAGTAACAGGGAAAATCATCGTTATTCACCAGTATACGAATCACGTTTTTAATATGATTAAAAAGATAAACACGAGACCGCGATGAGGTGAAATACCACTCCTGATCCCAGTGTGTATGGCTGTAAATATGGACAACTTTATTTTTCATATCGGTCTCCCCTTACGCAAAGTGCAATATTCAATCAAATTTTATTTCAATCTCTTCCGTAGAATGCTTATTGGATTTATTAATACCTGGCTCTTCGTCATTGAAATTCACCAGCAGATTAGCACCAAAAGCAATAACGACTGTGCCAACCAATGCACCAATGAAATAAGACCATGGGTTTCCAACGGTGAAACCGCCATATAACCCACCCAACGGTGGCATAATGGGATAGGCTTTTAATAACACAACAGTAACCGCCCCCAGAGTCCCGGCCAGAACATTGAGAGGAATTAAACGTGCCGGATTGCGCAGGGTGAAGGGAATGGCACCTTCGGATATCCCCAAAATCCCCATAATAATTGAACCGTTGCCCGCTTCTTTCAGCGTCTGATTAAAATTATTCGGGCGTAAAAAACGGGCAGCCGCATAGCCTAACGGTGGAATAATAATCGCGACATTAACTAAAATAGCAGGAAGATATACGCCATTCAGGAACAAAATGTTTGCGGTGCTCCACGCCGCTTTGTTGACCGGCCCACCGAGATCAAAGCAAATCATCCCGCCAAGAACAGCCGCCAACACCACGGCACTAGTGCCATCTTTCGTCATCTGCTGAACCCAGAGCATCAACGAGATATTCAGCCAGCTCAGCACATCGCCTAGCAGCAATAACATCACCAGCACCTGCAAGCCAACAGTGATAAATGGCAGAATAATCAACGGTACGGAGCTTGACGCTGAGCCGGTAATTTTTATCTTTTGTGCAACCCATTCAGACGAGTAACCGGCCAGTAAACCACCCAGTGCTGCGCCGATAAAACCAGAACCGGTTAGCGAGGCAATTAACCCCGCAGTAAAACCAGAAGCCAGCCCCTTTTTACCGGCCACTGAATAGGCGACATAGGCACCGAGAACATAATTCATTAACCCGATAATCTTAAATCCAATGTCTTGAGTGAGGTACAGCCAGTTTGTCATCCCATGGTTATGCGCAAAGGCATCAAGATTAGGTTCGCCGATCGCCAGACCCATGATTTTGGCAACCGCCACCATCAGAGAACCGGAAATAATAACTGGCAAGGCAAAGGAAATACCTGTCATAAGATGATTCTTTATATCTATCATTATTTTTTTCATGACATCACCTTGGTTATTTATTCAGACGAGCCTCAACAGCTGAAACGCATTTCACTAAAACATCAGAAGCATGGCTCACGCATTGGCCTATTTTTACGCGAATGATTATTTTCCCGGCGAAGCGCTCTTCTTCTTCAATGGTGCGGTCAGCGGCAATCAGCACGAAATCTGCCGCCTGGATATCATCATCGGTAATTCGATTCATGATCCCCATAGCACCCTGTTGCTCTATTTTTATGTGATGCCCCAAACGCCCGCCCTCTTTTTCCAGGGATTTGGCGGCCATCGGTGTATGGGCTAAACCAGCAATGCAAGATGTCACGCCGACAATATTCATAATTCCTCCTCAATAGCGATACGAGATTTCATATATTGAAATAGTTCGTCTTCATCGTTGACGGCAAATAAATGTGCTGTGAATTCGTCATCAACGATTTGGCTGGCAAGGCTATTAATAATTTGTAAGTGCAGCAATTTTGCCCCAGATTCAGGAACCAGCAGACCAAAAATAATTTGTACCGGCTGATCGTCCAGACTTTCCCAATCAATGGGATTTTGCAGACGAATAAAAATCACCCCAGCATGGGTAACATTGGCAGTTTTAGCGTGAGGAATAGCAATCTGGCTTTCAAAACCCGTTGAGTATTGGTTTTCCCGCGCCCAAAGATCCGCCTCAATTTTATTAGCATCTTCGGCCCACCCTTGTGCGACAGCCTGTGTCGCCAGGAAGCAAAAAATTTCTTTCTTATCTCTGAATGTCTTATTTAAGAAAATATTCTCACGAGTAATGAGCATAAACGTCCATCTCCATCCGCGTATTTTTATAATTAATCCAGGTGATACACTAGAACATATTTCTCGGGCAAAAAAAGATACATTTTCCGCCTGCAAGAGGAAATGAATTATGTGGGAAGGCAAGGAAATAGAGACCTGAGTCAAAAAACAAGGTTGATTTGTGATGCACTCCAAACTTATTTATTAAAGTATCAGGTTAGCCCAACCTGAAAACATCAGTGCTGTTCGATGTGGCGATGTTTATTTGAAGTAATCAATACTACATCTTCCAGACTGCCAATTTTCATTACACTGGTTCTATTTATTTTACTTTTATCAATGAGCAACAAAGACTGAGTTGCACGCTTCATCAATAAGGATTTAAATTCTGCGTTATAGATATTTGAATCCCATAGCACACCGTCTTTATCAATGCCTTCGCAAGAAAAAAGAAACAGGTCGATCTCCAGTTCTTTAAGCTGGTGTATAATTGACGGATTCACGTAGCAAGCATATTTTCGTTCTAGTAAGCCGCCGGAACTAATGAGCTGTATATTTTCCCATTTTGCAAGTTCCTGACAAATACGAACACTATTGGTAAAGACGGTAATATCAATGTCGGGGAGCTGTTTTGCCAGATACCAACATGTGGAACTCGCATCTAGCGCGATGGTCATTCCTGCACTAATCCACGGAAGGGTTTGGCGCGCAATATCAGCTTTACTGGTAAAATGGCTTTTCAGGCGAGCGCTAAAAGGGTCTCCACTGTCATGGTTGTCGCGCTTGATACTTTTAGCTCGACCATGTTGGCGAATGATTTTCCCCTGCGCCTGTAACACATTCAGATCCCGACGGATTGTTTCTTTACTGACCTTTAATAGATCGGCGAGATTTTCAGTTGTTAAGGTTTCATATTGTTGAATGAGTTCTACCATAACCGAATGGCGCATCGTCTTCACAAACACTCTCCTCTCACTGAAATAGCATGAAGTAATGCAGCTTTAACCACCACATTACCTTGCGAATTCATGGCAATGGCACAGATGTTAGTAGCACCACCATCCTGAACAATCACTGCATCACGGTTCATGCTGATTCCTTTGAGAAGTAAAAATGTGTCTCCCTCTTCAAAATAGAAGGAACCGAGAAAGGAACCGGCGACAAGCATGTCCCAGGCCCATTATGTTTATACAGAGGCCCAGAATTTTTGCAGACGCGATAATCCTGACCTTCTGCACCCATCCATGAACCCTTCATTGAAAAACACATAATCCACTAATTGCAAAATACAGAACTGACTCATTAAAACCATGACCAAAACATGAATCCAACGACAATAAATATTATTGATAGATGAAGTGTGAGCTTGATCACTTCAATAAAAAATTAACACTCACGTTTTTTGTTCATTGAATAAAAATCACAACATACATACAAGATTGGTTTTATTTATTTGCGCGACAGACACCCACGGATATTACAACGCGATTTTTAAGCATGAGTTGTCCGTTTAAATTTACTTGGGATAAAACGGGCATTATTGCTACTTCCGTAGCTAGAACATTGAATCGAAAAAAGCCATTTAACTTGATGGCGATCACAATTTAAATAATAACAACTTCTTATCACCACTGAATACATGAAGATAAAAACAGAACTTCCCATGTTTATTTTTTATTTCAGAAATTTAAAGAGGCAATAAAATGGAAAGAGCTTCACTCGCTCGTGAAATCATTCATACCTGCCTGGAGATGACTCGCCTGGGTCTAAATCAGGGGACGGCGGGTAATGTTAGCGTCCGTTTCCGGGATGGGTTGCTAATCACCCCAACGGGAATGGCTTATGAAAATCTCACAGAAGCGCACATTGTTTTCATTGATGCCAAGGGTAAACATGAAGACGGAAAAATCCCATCCAGTGAGTGGCGCTTTCACCAGGTCGCTTATCAGACCCGGCCTGATGCGAATGCGGTTGTGCATAACCACGCGGTAAATTGCACCGCAATATCCATACTTAACCGCCCCATCCCTGCCATTCATTACATGATTGCCGCAGCAGGCGGCAGTACTGTTCCTTGTGCGCCTTATGCCACCTTCGGCACTAAAAAACTATCTGAACATGTCGCGGTGGCACTTAAAAATCGCAAAACCACGCTTTTGCAGCACCACGGCATGATCGCCTGTGAAGCAAATTTGCAAAAAGCCCTTTGGTTGGCGCATGAAATTGAAGTTTTAGCGAAGCTGTATCTTTCACTTCTACCCATTATGGACTCAGTACCGATATTACCTGATGAAGAAATCGCCCTGGTGCTTGAAAAATTTAAAAGCTACGGCTTGCGTATTGAGGAGTGAACCGGCCTGAAATTCATTTCTAAGTAAAGATTTTTCATAATGAATAACAGAATTATTTTTGGATGAAAAGTCTCTGGTTAGCCTTATAAAAATAACCCTGCTTATATGGAAAGAACAATGAACTACAACGGAACAGAGAAATTAAGCACAAAAACAATTATTAGTTATTCATTGGGGGGCATTGCAGACAATACTATTTTTGTGATGATTGTAACTTTCTTAATGCTCTATTATACAGATTCAGTGGGTATCCCTACAGCAACCGTGGCAACCATTTTTCTTGTTACAAGAGTCTGGGATACCATTTCAGATTTGATTTGGGGATGGGTTTTTGACAATACGCATAGCCGCTGGGGTAAATTTCGCCCATGGATGCTATTCGGTGGCATTGCCTGCGCATTGTCATTGATTGCAACCTATTCCGTACCCGATATATCGCTTAGTGGAAAAATTGCCTGGGCGTATTTAACCTATTTTATGCTGAGTGCCTCCTATACATCTTTTGACGTCCCTTATTGGGCTTTATCTACCGTGATTACGCGTGATCCAGTGGAACGTAATAGATTAGTTTTCATCACCAGAACAGCTGCCATGTGTGGCCAATGGCTGACCAGTCTAATTACCTTGCCATTATTAGCACTGCTGTCTAACTCCTGGAGCAAAGTAGCGATTATTTACGGCATATTTTTCCTGATTTGCGCCATAGTCAACTTCACCAACACTAAAGAAATTCATTCGAATGAAAAGAAATCACATCATCATTCCCCTGTAGTTTATGCTGAGTTATTCACAAAAAACAAACCGTTAATTATCCTGATGACATTTTGGTTTATCTTCAATCTAGTTATTTCTTCAAGAGTTGGTTTCGGGCTGTACTACTTTAAATATGTGTTCCATAGTGAAACCGCAATGGCATCTTATCTGGGATTATCGACATTCCTGGCATTGCTAGGCGCCATAGTCACAGCGACTTTATCCAGCAAATTAGGGAAACTGAATTTATGCCGGTTGGCCTCTGTGCTGCTTGGACTGTCATGTATTGCTATGTTCTTCCTTGGACACGTCACCACCTGGATGGGCGTTTTCCTACAGAGCATCCCGAGTTTCTTCCTCGGCGTGTTGGGTGTGGTTCTTGGGGCAATGCTGCCAGATACCGTTGCATGGCACGAATATAAAGAGAAAAAACGTGTAGAAGGGATGATTTTCTCCCTTAACCTTTTCCAGTTAAAATTATCAGGAGCAATTGGCGGGGCCGCGACAGGATATATCCTTGCGTTCATCAACTACATCCCTAATACACAGCAGAGTGCATCGACTCTCGATGGCATTAATTACTCATTCAACCTAATCCCTGGAATTTTATTCTTAGCCTCAACCGTCGCCCTCTCTTTTTACGAGTTATCAGAACAGCGAAATATAGAAGTTTCCGAACAACTTAAATTACGTGATGCACACGTTGGAGGTTTAGTCTGATGTCTATTTATAGTAATGATAAAGCTAAAGAAATTAGTTTTCCGCTTGGTGGGATAGGCTGTGGTGGTATCGGACTGGCAGGAAATGGTCATCTCATTGATTGGGAAATATCCAATCACCCTGATAAAGGTCGATATAACGGTTATTCACATTTTGCCATTAAGGCTGAACGTGCTGGGCATGTTGTCGATGCCAGACTATTACAAGGTGACTATCAAGGCAGTGCCACGGGAGTCATGGCCCAACGTGACCGGTTAAGCAAAAAACATACTGGTTTTGGTTGCGGACCCAATAGCGAGATGATGGCCGGGATGCCGCATTTCGCGAAGGTTGATTTCAATGGGGAATTCCCCTTTGCCAACATGTCATTCCAGGATGAGCATTTCCCAGGCAAAGTTAAACTTGTGGCCTGGAGCCCTTTTATTCCAGACAACGAAGACGATTCTTCACTGCCCTTAGCCTGTTTTGAATGGGAGATAACCAACACCAGCAATGATAATCTGGATTATACCTTAAGCTGTTCATTGCAAAATATGTCATCGGAATCAGAAACATATAATACTTATCATCAACATGGTGATAAACATATTATGTCGCTAACACAATCGCTATGGGATAACAGTGACCCGCGTTTCGGCGAACTGGCAATGATGACAACAGGCGATAATATCAGCTATCAAGAATATTGGTTCCGGGGAAGTTGGTTTGATAACCTGTCAATATTCTGGCGTGATTTTTGTAAACCCGGCAAATTAATTAATCGACAATATTCTACGGGTGGCAAAGCGGAGCAAGATTGTTCCACGTTAGCGTCACACATTCATATTCCAGCGGGAGAGTCAAAGCGGGTCAAATTTTATTTAAGCTGGTACATGCCAACAACCTGGAATTATTGGCAGAAATGGTATAACAAAGAGACGCTCGAACTGGTTAGATACGAAGATTATAATGGTGAGCCTACCTGGCGTAATTATTATACCACCCAGTTTGACAGCGCAATACACGTATTAAATTATGCTTATGAGCATGCTGAGCGGCTCCGGGAGATGAGCCAAAAGTTCCATCATGCGCTCCATAGTTCCTCTTTACCGCCTGTCGTCCTGGAGGCCATTTCGGCGAACCTGGCCGTTTTAAAATCCCCTACTTGTCTGCGTCTTGAGGACGGCAGTTTTTATGGTTGGGAAGGTAACCTTGATAACATCGGCAGTTGTGAAGGGTCTTGTGTACATGTCTGGAATTATGCGCAAGCGCTGGCATTCCTGTTCCCTCGCTTATCCCGTAGCCAGCGAGATCTCAATCAGAAATTTAATCTTCGCCCTTCAGGAAGCCTGAGTTTTAGGTTGATGCTGCCTCTGGGAAGCGCTGTTTCTGATTTTCGTGCATGCGCTGACGGGCAGTTTGGCGAAATTATCAATATCTATCGCGATTGGCTTATTTGCGGTGACAAACAGTGGTTACAAGAGAAGTGGCCAGCCATCAAGAAAATGCTGGCCTTTGCCTGGAGTACAGAAAATGACGATTTATGGGACCCTGATGCACAAGGTATTTTAACGGGTCGCCAACACCATACTCTGGATATGGAACTGTTTGGCCCAAATCCCTGGTTGACCGGGATTTATCTTGCTGCACTGCAAGCGGGTATTTTAATTGCAGAAATTTTAGGTGATAAAGGAAAAAGTCAGGAATGGGAAGTTGTCCTCAATAATGGATTATCAAAAATAGACGAGTTATTTTTTAATGGTGAATATTATCAGCAAAAAATAGATCTGACAGATAAAATGCTGTTATCGCCCTATTGCCGCGAGAATGAAACAACCTGGAATAACGATTCAGGGAATATCTATGATTTGTACTGGAATGATGAACTTCAGCAGATTAAATATCAGTTAGGTGATGGCTGCCATATTGACCAATTAATGGGGCAATGGCTCGCAGACCTTTGCAGCATGCAACCGGTATTCCCCGCTAAAAATGCAAAACTGGCATTGAACGCTATCTGGGAAAATAATTTCCGCTCGATGCGTGATCATACTAATCCTTGCCGTAATTTCGCCCTAAATGATGAAAAAGGGACCAGTATTTGTGCGTGGCCAGATAAACAACCGAAAATCCCCATCCCTTATGCTGAAGAGATGATGACCGGATTTGAATATCAGGCTGCATCACAGATGATCACTTACGGCCTGCTAACTGAAGGTGTGGAAATGGTGGAAGCCATTCGCGAACGTTTTAATGGCCACAACCGCAATCCATGGAACGAATTTGAATGTGGCAGTAATTACGCGCGTTCATTGGCGAGTTATGGCTTGTTAATCGCATGGAGTGGTTTCCGCTTCGATATGGGTAAGCATGCAATATCGTTCAATCCGGTTGATCAAAAGTTGCGTGAACAAAGCTATTTCTGGTCACTCAGTGGTGGATGGGGAGTGGCTCAATTTACACCCGCTGAGTTTGTTTTAACGGTGCTGGGTGGGCAGTTAAACGTGCAGAAGGTTGGGTTGCCGCTGCACAAAAATGTGACATCAGTCTGGGTTGGTGACCAGCAAATGACTCAATGGGAATATGATGAAGCCGGTATCACCCTGCTTGAAATAACGAATATTGCTGAGGATAAACCGTTACGTATTATGCTCGACACTGTCGAATAAGAAGTTATTGGAAGTGTAATGTGTGCCTGCTGCATTTTACAGCAGGCACACCAATCTACGGTAATACATGAATCGCCTGACAAAACGTAGCGCTGTAAACGCCTTGTCGTAGGTACATTTAATTAACATAAACAGACTAACCCTAGTTGGTTTCCGGTGAATTACGGGTATCCTTAGCCGATTCTCATCAATTTCAATTTTTTTCGAAATCCCGGAACTCTCTCTCTATGCGTATGATGCGTAAACCGTTAAAAATGCCGCTATTGTTGCTGGCATTGTTGTCTTGTTTGTTGTTGACCCCCTTCCTTTCTCAAGCCGTCGAGGCAACAGGGCAACCTGACACTGAAGAGTCGGTTAAGGTCAATGCCAGCACTGCGCTTCCTGCGCTGCAAAAGCGGTTGGATTCACTCAAACAACGAGTGTCTACAGCGAAAGCTGACAAAGAGTTCACCACCCTTAATGACGATTCACAAAATCTGGTCACTCAAGCAGATAAACTCACCGTAGCGTTAACTCCGCAATTAGCGCAGATTCAGGCGCAACTGGACGTGCTTGGGCCGGCACCGGCACCGGGTACGCTGACGGAAACCCCGCAGGTTATCAGTCAGCGTAAGCAATTGAACAACAGTAAAACCTTACTCACGACACAAATCGAGCAAACCAAAGCGATTGTTGTGGGTGCACAAAACCTCTCATCACAAATTGCTGGGCTACGTCGTGACGCGCTAAAAACACAAATCGCGCTTAACACCGGCAGTATTCTTGGCGAGAACTTCTGGTCACCAGTTTTTGACCCAAGCGATAAAGATGCCTCGCGTTTCAGTGATTTTGGGACGCAAGTGAGCGATGCATGGGACCAGGCATGGAGCGAAGATTGGCGTCTGGGAAGCGCTATTTATCTGCTTCTGGCGTTTGGCATTGGGATATTTGGCCGTCGTTTACTGGACAAGCCAATGAATTGGGTGTTGCCTCGCTGGCTGCCGCAAGGTCGTTTTCGTCGCAGTTTCCTTGCCTGCTTTACCACGTTAAGCACCACGTTGACGTTGGGTATCAGCATGCAGTTGTTGTGTTATACCTTCACCCGCTTACCCGACACCTCGCAATGGATTAATGAATTTGCCGACCAACTCGTCGAGCTAACCTACTTTTCAGCGGTGATTGCCGGTTTGGGTATCGCACTGTTGTCGAATAACCATCCGTCATGGCGTCTGCCTGGCATTGCGGACCCACTGGCGAAAACGCTCGCCTCGTTCCCGATTTTGCTGGCGACCTTCATCTTTATCTTTGGCATCATCGAACAGCTTAATGCGTTGCTCGGTGCAAGCATTGCTGCCACGCTTTTTGGCAACGGTCTGGCGGCTTTGCTGGTCGCACTCAATTGCCTGATTGCGCCGATTCGCGTGAACAGGATTCGCCGAAAAATGAGTGCCGATGGCGAGCAAACCGAAGCTCGCTCTACGGTTGCCGGTCTTATCCATCTGGTCATCAGCATTACCGCATTTGTTATCCTGCTGGCATTGCTGATTGGCTACATTCCGCTGGCGCGCTTCGTCACCTTTGAATTGCTATGGATTTGTCTGGTTGTTTCTAGCCTGTATCTGCTGATTCATTTCGTGGTGGATTTATGTGAAGCGGTCTTTTCACCTACCACCCAGACCGGGAAAATCCTCAAAAGCACGCTGAGCCTTAACGACCGCCATCTTTCGCTGGCCGCAACCTTGTTCTCCGCTTTGGGGAAAACCAGCCTTTTGATCATGGCCGCTGTTGCGCTGCTCAATGGCACTTTTGGCACCACGACGCCGATGGAATTGCTCATCAAAGTTGCGGAAATGTGGGGCGGGAAAGGTCTGGAAGGGATGAATATTATCCCTGCCCACGCGGTAAACGCAGTGTTGTGCCTGGTCGTCGGTTGGTATGTATTGCGTTCCACACGCCGCTGGTTGGATAACGATTTCCTACCCAAAACCAATATGGATCGCGGTCTGCGTGCCTCGTTGGTGACGTTGTTTACCAACGTCGGCTACGTGCTGATTATCATGCTGACGCTGTCGATGCTCGGCATTGAATGGAACAAACTGGCCTGGATAGTCAGCGCCCTGTCGGTGGGTATCGGTTTTGGTTTA
>DATERH010000356.1:0-8109 GCA_035271785.1 Buttiauxella sp. | reverse complement strand
ACGGTTTAATGCGCCCCGTTGCCCGGATAGCTCAGTCGGTAGAGCAGGGGATTGAAAATCCCCGTGTCCTTGGTTCGATTCCGAGTCCGGGCACCACTATTTAAAGAAACCAGCCTAAGGGCTGGTTTTTTGCTTTCTGGGATTCCGGTAGATATCGGGTCACTTTGACTTCTGATGTCATTACCCTGCTTCTGCCATCCAGCCTGAGTATTTCTCTCGAGCAGTTACCAACTCTTCTGGTCGCTGTGACATTGCCTGTTAGACTTCAAATTGCCAATAAACACTATTCCCATCATGTGTAATGGCTAATGGGTTTTTTACCGCAAGGCTTCATCCGGTCTTTGTCCGGTCTTAGGAACCACGTTTCATCGCTTCCCTTCTGATAAGTGAAATAAGAGCATCTATGTAAGTACCCCGCATAATCGTGCCATTCACTTTTAGAGATCTTCCGGCATACTCATCCTGTCACTGTACCGTTATCTGTTCGTCGGTTTAGCGGGTCTGTTTCAAAGTTGATGTGTCTATCTGTGAGAAGGAAGAACGACCGGATACTTCAGAGGGGAACAACTGAAAAAGCGGGTTGCTGAATTGAGTCTGGGTAAGGGAATGGTAAGTCCGAATACAAGAAAGAACCTACCCGAGCAGGTAGGCATAATCAACTTATCGCACCTGAAACCACGAGCATAACTTCCCCGCGGTTATTGGTCGTGACTAGTTTATGCGTGGAATAGGAATGCCTTTTATGGAGATAATGAAAATATTATCATCTCTTTTTATTTTAGCACCAGCATCGCACCAGTCTGAGGCAATCTTGAAAAAGTCGTCAGTATTAATGTCCCAATTTAAGCGAACTGATTTTACATAGCCTGAGCGCAACATATCACAGGCTTGTTGGTAATTTTCGGCAATCGCTTCCGGTTCATTGTGTTTCATTTTTTCTTCTTCAATAACTTTCTTAAGGATTTAATCTCTCTTGAAGTCAGAGGAAGCGCATCATCTTCTTCAGTGTGTTGATTATCAATCTCTTGATCAGAAACTTCTGCATGCTTACCAAGTGAATCGAGAGCGGCTTGCAGCAGTTGTGCCGAGGCCAGATTAATAGTAATGCCATTCAATTCTGCATGTTGCCGGACTCGTTCTTTTAGTTCGGCATCAATTTTAACATTCAGACCTACATTGTTATTAGTCATACGAAATACCTTTCTTATTGAAATCTTTATTAAGATGTTTTTGTAATTTTTTTGACATCATCTTGATGAGTTCACTGGGTATGAGAGACGCCAAGATGCAGGGTAATGTTAGTATATAGTTGATTTATTGATACACTGAGCTATGAAAAGTGTCAAGTTGCGACCGCCTGTAAATACAAATGTAGTAGTAAAAGAAAATTTGTCACAAAACTGTCATAAAAACTTAATAATACTGTCTCAAAAGATAGACTATTTTGGGTAAGTAATGACGCTTTCAGGTTGGAATTCCACACTAACTATGTGGCCACATTCCACTTTAGGGAGAGTTCTCGGAATTTAGGGCACAGGTAAATGGTTCAAGAAAATATATATATCGAGAAAGAACTCAGCTGGTTATCATTTAATGAGCGCGTACTCCAGGAAGCTGCGGACAAGAGTAACCCTTTGATTGAGCGGATGCGTTTTCTTGGTATTTACTCCAGTAATCTTGATGAGTTTTATAAAGTCCGTTTTGCTGAACTCAAACGACGCATTCTTATTAAGCGGGAACAAAATCCAGATCTGTCATCCCAGCGTTTATTAACTAAGATACAAAGCCAGGTTCTAAAAACTGGGAAGGTTTTTGATAACTTGTATAATGAGTTATTACTGGAGATGGCACATAATAAAATATTTTTAATTAACGAGCGTCAACTTTCTGAAAACCAACAAGAATGGCTTAAAGTTTATTTTAAAAATCACTTAAGACAATATGTTACGCCAACAATTATAAAGCCAGATACTGACCTCATTCAGTTCATGAAAGATAGTTATACTTATCTGGTGGTGGAAATAATTAAGGGCGATACAATCACCTATTCATTGCTGGAAATCCCCTCAGACAAAGTACCTCGTTTTGTTAATCTTCCACCGGAAAAGCCTAATCGGCTCAAATCAATGATATTAATTGATAATATCTTGAGATTCTGTTTAGACGATATTTTTAGAGGTTTTTTCGATTACGATACACTTAATGCATATTCAATGAAAATGACACGTGATGCTGAATACGATCTCGTGCATGAAATGGAATCCAGCTTATTAGAATTGATGTCATCAAGTTTAAAGCAACGGTTAACAGCCGAACCCGTACGTTTTGTTTATCAGCGCGACATGCCAGATGCCATGGTTGATATGCTGCGTAAAAAACTCTCTATATCACGCTATGATTCGATTATTCCTGGCGGGCGTTATCATAACTTCAAAGATTTCATTAGCTTCCCCAATGTAGGACGGGAGAAATTGGTTAATAAACCTTTACCCCGCTTGCGACATTATGGGTTTGATAAATTCCGTAATGGCTTTGATGCAATTCGTGACCACGACATTCTGCTCTATTATCCTTATCATACTTTTGAGCATGTGCTGGAATTGCTTCGTCAGGCCTCTTTTGACCCAAGTGTTCTGGCTATCCGCATTAATATTTACCGGGTTGCAAAAGACTCCCGCATCATTGATGCAATGATCCACGCGGCATACAATGGCAAAAAAGTGACGGTGGTCGTTGAGTTGCAAGCCCGCTTTGACGAAGAAGCTAACATTCATTGGGCAAAGTGCCTGACCGAAGCTGGTGTGCATGTTATTTTCTCTGTACCAGGCCTGAAAATCCACTCGAAGCTATTTTTGATCTCTCGCCTTGAAGAAGGCAAAGTTGTACGTTATGCCCATATTGGCACCGGTAACTTTAACGAGAAAACAGCTCGCCTTTACACAGACTATTCTTTATTAACCGCCGATGTGCGAATTACTGATGAAGTGCGTGAGGTATTTAACTTCATTGAAAACCCATATCGTCCGGTAAAATTCAATTACCTGATGGTATCGCCACAAAACTCTCGCTCATTATTATATCAAATGATCGACAAAGAGATTTCAAATGCCCAGCAGGGCCTGACTGCTGGGATAACGTTGAAATTGAATAATCTGGTTGACCCTGGGTTAGTAAACCGTCTTTATGCTGCCTCGCAGAGTGGCGTATCGATTAATCTGCTAGTGCGAGGCATGTGTTCAATTATCCCAAATCAACCGGGCATCAGTGATAACATTCATATCATCAGTATTGTCGATCGTTTTCTTGAACATGATAGGATTTATATTTTTGAAAATAATGGTGATAAAAAAATATGGATTTCCTCAGCGGATTGGATGACGCGAAACATTGATTATCGTATTGAAGTTGCGGTGCCATTACTGGATCCTAACTTGAAGCAATATATGATGGATGTTATTAACCTACTGTTCAGTGATACGGTAAAAGCCAGAGTTATAGATAAAGAAGGTAACAATCATTACGTACAACGAGGCAATCGCCGTAAAATAAGAGCACAGCTGGCGATTTATGATTATATAAAGTCTCTGGAGCAATCAGCATAATATGCCATTAACAACCGATGCACCACGTCCCGAAGAGTTTGCTGCAATTGACTTAGGCTCCAATAGCTTCCATATGATTATTGCCCGTGTCGTAGATGGTGCGCTGCAACCGATCGGTCGAATAAAACAACAGGTTCATCTGGCCGGAGGGTTGGATGGGGATAATATGTTATCCGAGGAGTCGATGGATGTCGCCCTGGCAAGCCTTGCATTATTCAGTGAACGGCTGCAAGGTTTTAAGGCATCAAATATCCGTATCGTTGGCACTCATACATTGCGTCAGGCAACAAATACGTTAGATTTTTTAAAACGAGCCAGCAAGGTATTCCCCTATCCAATCGAGGTTATTTCTGGTCAGGAAGAGGCCCGTCTTATCTTTATGGGAGTGGAGCATACTCAACCGGAAAAAGGCTGCAAACTGGTTGTTGATATAGGCGGTGGTTCAACGGAACTGGTGATAGGTAAGAATTTTGAATCCATACTATTAGCAAGTCGCCGTATGGGGTGCGTCAGCTTTGCTCAGCATATTTTCCCTAATGGTAAAATCAGTGCCGAAAGATTTGCACGGGCAACCATGATTGCAGTTCAAAAATTAGAAAGTATTGCCCCACAATATCGTCAACACGGCTGGGACGTGGCGTTAGGTTCTTCTGGTACGATTAAGGCGATTCGTAAGGTCTTGATTGAAATGGGAGAGAGTGATGGAATTATTACCCTGGCCCGTCTTGAGCTGTTACGCGATGCAGTGCTGAAATTTAACAACTTTGATGAACTCGATTTACCCGGTCTGTTAAACGAGCGTAAAGGTGTATTTGTTCCTGGCCTTGCTATTCTGTGTGGTGTTTTTAGCGCTCTGGGCATTAAAAAAATGCACTATTCAGACGGCGCACTCCGTGAGGGTGTGTTGTATGAAATGGAAGGCGGCTTTCGTCATGATGATATTCGCAGTCGCACTACGCTAAGTATGGCAAATCAATACAGTATTGACCGCGAGCAAGCCTTCCGGGTGCTGGAAACCACGACACACCTTTATCAACAATGGGAAACACAAAATCCAAAATTGGTTTCTGCTGAGTTAGCCGATTTACTTAAATGGTCGGTGTTGTTACACGAGGTCGGGATAAATATCAACCACAGTGGTATGCATCGTCATTCTGCTTATATTCTTCAGCACAGTAATCTGCCCGGTTTTAATCAGGAGCAGCAATTGCTGATGTCTACTCTGATTAATTTTCACCGTAAAGCCATCAAGCTTGAAGAGATTCCAGCATTTGCTCTGTATAAGAAAAAGCAGCTATTACCTCTTATCCAATTGTTTCGTTTAGGTGTGTTGCTCAATAATCAACGACAGGCTACGACAAAACCGGATTCGCTGGTACTCAAAACAGATTATAACCACTGGACGTTACATTTCCCCGCAAACTGGTTTAATGAAAACGCCCTGGTTTTACTGGACCTGGAACGAGAAAAGCAATGCTGGGGTAATGTAATTGGCTGGAATTTACTGCTCGAAGAAAATGATCTTGCCCATTAATAATGGACACAGGGCTAAGGGAGTTTCAGAGAGAAGCGCAGCTGAAAGGCCCCGTTATGCTGGGCCAATGAAGAAGAGCCATCACCCTTTCAGGGTCAGCATCAATGCGGTTCAAAGACGTTCCCGGCGTTTTTGTCAGACTCTGGGCGCCACTATTTAAAGAAACCAGCCTGCGGGCTGGTTTTTTGCATTCTGGTGTATGAGTGGTGAATCAATCACAGCGTCAGTGTCATAAAACGGCTATTCGGGTCGAGTTGATAATCAGCAAATGGCTCGCAATCGACAAAGCCATGCTTGAGATAGAGTTGATGGCAGGCCGCAAATCCCGGTTGCGTTCCCGTTTCTAAGCTCAGACGTTTTAAACCCCGTTCCCGGGCAACTTGCAGAATGTGTACTAAAAACTGGTTCGCTACCCCACGACGTAAAAACCCCGTTGCAGTGCGCATTGATTTCAGCTCGCCATGCCGTTCATCCAACGTTTTTAGCGCCCCAATCCCGGCTAATTTAGCCCCCTCCCACGCTGACCAAAACGTCACGGCAGGGTCACGCAGTTTTTGCACGTCCAATGCATGGCTGCTTTCCGGCGGCGACTGTTCCAGCATGCCGGAAATGTGAAAAGCCACTAATGTTTGCACAGCGTGATGTGAAAGATCGTCAATTTTGATAGTGAACATACTTTGTTTCCAACTGAGGTTTCCAAATGAGTGACGTAAAAACCCATAACATATTTGCAATATCAAAGCGGACATCAGCATGCTCGTCCAATACAAACTACTTATGATTTCATCTCTTCATGCGATCAAGCTGAATCTGATCGGCGAATTTAGCTTGTTCGGCCAGCTCGCCAAACTGGGATGGGAGATAAAAATTCTCAGGCGCTTTCAGACCGCGCATATCACTACCCGTATGGATTTGTAGCTCACCAAGCTGACTTAACGTGGCACCTGCAATGGTCACAGGCATCACCAATCGATAGCGTTGCGCGGTTTCAAACGGCACTTCGGTTGGGTAGCGGTTTTCGGTCAAATCGTAGTTACGATTGAGCACCAAAAATTTATCCGGCACCCGGCGCTTGCTGTTCCACCAGACACCGTCGACTTCGCGGAACTCTTTTTCAGTCTCTTGTCTACTGACTGCGCCAAGTTGCACTAACGCCTTGTGGAGGGCTTTATCCATCCCTTTATTGTATGAATCAACTGACCCCGCCTGACCGTGTAAAATCACGTTTATCGCAAGCCTTGCCCCCAATAAATTGGAATAGAGATCTTCTGGTGAAAAAGCCGATATTTCCTCAGGAAACCCTGGTACAGACTCGAAACCATACCACTGGGCAATCTCATGCCATTGCGCAAGTTGAAATGCGAGATGCCCCGCAAGCCACGCCGCAACTGTGTAGCGCTCAGGCATAGAGGCTGGGGGCGTAAACGCGTGGAGCTGAATACGTCTGACTCCCAGCTCTTCGCTGTAGAACATCCGCCAGTCCTGGCCGAGTTGGGAATAAATCTGCGAGAAAAGATAAAAGGTGTTATCGGCAGTATCACGGACGTGGGCGATATCGATAAATCCACCGTGACGGGTATAAATCAGGCCGCTTTTCTCTTCGCTCAGGCCGACAATATTTTTGACTGCTCCCAGCGCGCTGTCGTTAAAGCGATGATGCCCAAGCGTCGCGAGTGTCAGAATATTACCAATCTGGTAAACCGGAATTGGCACACCAGCAGCTCGCACTTGCAGGTCATAACCAAATGCGCAGCAAGGGCGCAAAGACTCAGGCGCAGTGAGATCCTGCGCCACAGGCCAAACACGCCGGGCCTGCTCGATGGGCAATATATCTGCTGATTGCGGGGTCGCGCCATAACTCAGAGATGCCGCGCCCAGCAACAGAGATAGAATCCAAATCCGCATTAAAATGCCTCCGCAACTTGAAAGTAAAACCCGGCACTCTCTTTACCAAATCCCAGATCGAGTCGAATATTCATGTCCGGTTTAACTTCGAAGCGGTAACCCGCGCCAACAGTGGGCAACAGTGGGTTATCCGAGAAATTCTGCGGACTATCACCCAATGTGCCGGCCCCCACCCACAGAACATAGCCATGTCGCCAGTTGAGCTTCTTGCGATATTCTATCTGAGTGCTGACCACATCTTTATCGCGATAGCGGCCCTGATAGTATCCGCGCATTCGATCGTCATCTCCGGCCTGAGATAAACGATCCCATGGCACATCGCCCCGGGCAAAACGTCCCCAAAGATCAAACGCTAATACATCCTGATCATTGAGCGGGAAGTAATAATTGTATTGCATCTCAAGCACAGTGAAATGGGTATCCGAGCCAATGGAGGGATCAAAAAGACTGTATTCGGCACTGAAGAATTGGCCATGTTGCGGGCGGGTGATCACATCTCGCGTATCGTAGTTAATGGTGGTTGTGAAACCGGAGCTGAGCGTACTTCCACCCGCATCGTAACGGGAAAAATTATCGCCAGGATGCGGATCATCGATGTTATCAGCATTATAGGTTGAAAAGTCCCAACCCACGCCAACATACAGCTTATCCACGATCTGACGCATGATCTGCGGATGCAGGCTAAACGACTGCTGAGTGTATTTCTGTTCGTTACCTTGTGCCGCGTCATATCCAACGCCCCAAAATCCGGTAGGAATTTTCGCAAGCGATCCATCAACAAACAGCCGCCATTCATCGTCGGCAAAAAACGTGTAGTTCTTCATTCCCAGCCCCAGCGCACCGCTGGTGCTCACAAATCCGGTTAACGAAATAGAAGAATTTTGGGTTACTTGATCGTTTGGATCAACGCGATATACACCCGCCACAGCAGTCCCCAAACCGAGTTTCAATTCCGGGGTGTAGAACGGTCCTGGCAGCACGCTCCAGTTAATTCCTTTGCTGGCGTCATACTGGTTGTCCGCACCCAATTTACCCAGAAAACCGTCAACTTCTTCGCGCGTCATGGCT
>DATERH010000355.1:0-8376 GCA_035271785.1 Buttiauxella sp. | reverse complement strand
TGGCGAAACAGTCTTTATCGAAAATGGCAGTTGTAATGCGTTGCTGGCCCGAGCACTGGCCGAGCAGAAAAAAATCACGATAATCACCGTCAGCAGTTATATCGCTCATCTTCTTAAAGATACTGACTGTGAAGTCGTGTTACTTGGTGGCATCTACCAGAAAAAAAGCGAAAGTATGGTTGGGCCTTTGACGCGTCAATTTATCCAGCAAGTACATTTCAGCAAAGCATTCATCGGCATAGACGGTTTCTTGCCAGAAACAGGATTTACCAGTCGCGATATGATGCGCGCCGATGTTGTGAATACTGTGTTGGGAAAAGGCAGTGAAATCATTGTACTGACAGACAGCACCAAGTTCGGCACGATGCATCCCTACACACTAGGCCCCATTTCATGTATCAATCGC
Source organism: Buttiauxella sp. (assembly GCA_035271785.1). Taxonomy (GTDB): domain Bacteria; phylum Pseudomonadota; class Gammaproteobacteria; order Enterobacterales; family Enterobacteriaceae; genus Buttiauxella. The sequence goes on along the minus strand of DATERH010000355.1, from coordinate 7,970 downwards.
GTGATCACGGATGATGGTTTAAATGAAATCACGGGTCAGCAACTGCTAGACACGGGTGTTCAAGTCAATATCGTAAAACAATTTCCCCTTACGTAATCACGATGCTCAACTGCCTGCATTCTCTGCAGGCAGCCCTAATATCAGAATTATCTTGCACTTCCTTTAAGATTATTTACCTGTCGTAATCCCCCAATTAAATTAGAATATTTATCAGCGGTATAACAGAGCGTGATAATCACAGGCATTATCTTTTTGGCCTTGTATCGTCATGCAGTTTCACGTGAACGTCTTTAAATGACACAAAGCTACTATACTTAATAGAAGCTTATTTCCCGTGAATCAATAATTCAGGAGAAACTATTATGACCTTTAATAACAAAAAAATTACCGCCACTGTGCTGGCATTGACCGTAGCAATGTCGTTGAGCGCCTGTTCTGGCTGGTCTAGCCGAGATCGTAACACTGCCATTGGTGCGGGTGCGGGTGCCGTTGGTGGTGCAGTCTTAACTGATGGTAGTGCACTGGGTACATTGGGTGGTGCCGCCGTGGGTGGTATTATCGGTCACCAAGTGAGCAAATAAATCTTGTGACCAGCAAAAGCGTGATGCGCTTTAACGAATGATAAACGTTCTATTTTTCAGGTCCAATTTTCAGCAACCATAATAAAAGGCCACGGTTAACACCCCCGTGGCCTGATTATTTAAATAAGCGAATCAACCGCCTGCTAATTTAACTTTCATTCCTTTAGCTTCCAGCAGCGATTTAATCAGATCACGCTTATCACCTTGAATTTCGATCACGCCATCTTTTAACGAACCACCGCAGCCACATTTCTTTTTTAGTTCTGCCGCTAATGTCGCTAATTCTGCATCATTCACATCAATGCCAGTTATCAGACACACACCTTTGCCCTTGCGCCCGCTGGTCTGACGTTGGATTCGTACCACACCATCCCCTGTTTGACGAACAGGAGCAGCTTTAGGTTCATCAATACGGCCGCTCTCGGTGGAGTAAACTAAACGACTGTTATCGTCTTTCATCATGCATCCTGCTGAAGTGAGACGTGGATTTCACGTAGAGTATGGGCAGGGTCTGCAGACTGGGTGATCGGGCGTCCAATAACCATGAAATCCACACCCGCTGACTGAGCCTGCTGTGGGGTCATAATGCGACGTTGGTCACCGGCAGCACTTCCAACCGGACGAATACCCGGTGTGACCAATTTGAAACCCTGACCCAGTTCGCTTTTGAAGCGTACCGCTTCTTGTGCGGAGCAAACTACACCATCCAAACCACAATTCTGCGTTAATCGCGCCAGACGTTCTGCGTACTCAGCAGGCGTTGCGGTAATACCGAGATCGGCCAAATCACTGGCTTCCATACTGGTCAGAACGGTTACGGCTATCAGCAACGGTGCATCTTTGCCAAATGGCAGCAACGCTTCACGCGCAGCGCTCATCATGCGTGCCCCACCGCTGGCATGCACATTGACCATCCATACGCCCAACTCAGCCGCAGCAGCAACTGCGCGTGCAGTGGTGTTTGGAATATCGTGAAATTTCAAATCGAGAAACACATCAAAGCCACGTTGCTGAATATCACGCACCAACTGCGGCCCAAACAGGGTAAACATCTCTTTGCCTACTTTCAGGCGGCAATCACGCGGGTCGATACGGTCAATGAAAGCCAGGGCTTTATCGCGATTATCGTAATCAAGTGCGACGACAATAGGTGAATCGGTGACAACACGGGAAGAGGATGCAGTTGAATTCATGGCTAAACCTTCTAATGGTGGGCAGCAACGCGGCGCAAAGAGATAAACGGCAAGCATTCTACTCGTGGTAGACACAAAATTACAGTTGCCATTACATCTTGCCAGGCACAAACGACACGGTGTCGAAGTATGGATAGGGGAAATAGATACAAGTATGTTGTAACTAAAGTGTGGCGTTTTTTTTATATTCTGACAGTGATTAACCGTTATTGCCCATCTAAACCCCGAATAGGTTTAATTGTCGACCAGGCGCGGCAAGATGGGCAATGCCAGTACAGCGTAAAGGCGGTGAAGCCACATTTCTGGCAGCGATAGCGTGGTTTGGTGCGCACTTGTTCACCGACCATATCACGCAATACCATCAGGCTCTCTTTCGCCCGCCCTTCTTCCGCTTCCTGCAAGTGGTAATCCATTAGGCGATGGAACACACGCATGGTTGGGTGGCGCTGGAGCTGGCGGTTGATGTAAACCTGTGCCACTTCAGAACCATCTTTGTGCTCAAGGATTTCAGCCAGCATCAGTTCAGCACCAGCACCGGTATTTTCTTCAACACAACGTTTTAAGAATGCTTCCCACTCTTGCGGTTTGTCTAACTGCAGATAGCAGGTTTGCAGCATTTCGAGTGTTTCACTGACTAACTCGCTATCTTGATCGATAACGCGTTGTAGCAATTCAACGGCTTTGGCGTATTCATTACGAGCCATGAAAATACGGCCCATCATGATAGAAACCCGGGCGCAATTTTTGTCGGCTGCAGCCCCCTTTTTAAGCAGTGACATAGCACGATCAAGGTCATCACTGGCCATCAGTTGCAGCGCTTGCTCGCAATAGAAATGGGCAATTTCTGTGCGTTGTTTATCTTTACCCAATTTAACCAGGCGCTCGGCTACATCAATAGCTTTTTGCCAGTCGCTGGTAGCCTGATGGATAAGTAGCAACTGCTGTAATGCACCAATGCGGAAATCGGTTTCGTCAATCAATTGCGCGAACATATCTTCGGCGCGGTCGTACAGGCCAGCAGCCATATAGTCACGGCCAAGCTGTTGTACTGCTAGCAAGCGCTGCTCGTAAGTTAACGAGGCACTTTCCATTAATGACTGGTGGATACGAATGGCGCGGTCGACTTCACCACGAGAACGGAACAAGTTACCCAGCGTGAGGTGGGCCTCAACGGTGCTGGTATCCTCTTTGAGCATATCGAGAAATAAATCTACCGCTTTATCTTGCTGGTTTGATAGCAAGAAGTTAACCCCCGCCACATAGTCACGCGACAGGCGGTTAGCTTCTTGTTGCTTATCTTGATGCGCGCTTCTGCGTCCCATATACCAACCGTAAGCGGCGGCGATAGGCAACAGCAGAAACAACAATTCCAGCATGGCAGGTTATTCCTTCACAGCCGGTACAACCGCAGCGATGGCGTCAGAATCCGTCGTGATTTGTTGTTCAAGGCGTTTGATCTTGCGATCGGCGCGCGCCAGCAAAACACGCAAACGCAACCAAAACAGGCCACAAATAAGCCAGCCGAGCAAAAAACCGGCAGCAAAAAGAGTCGCCAATAATGTGGAGACACGATATTCGCCTTGTGCCAACAGATAGTTGAAATTGACAACCTGATCGTTTTGCGCGCCCAGAGTGACAGAAATCACAAAAATCGCTAGCACCAGTAAGAAAATGAATAAATATTTCACATTACTTCCCGTCATGTGGTCTTACGCGACTATCCCCATTTGCATCCCAGTTGCAGCCAACACCCATGCAGCTTGAAGGATGATGGGGATAAATTAAGCGCTACTGTTTTTCCAACTATATAAACTACCATTTCCCGGTTGTTCGTGGAATCCAAAAGCGACGTTCAATTCATAAGAAATGGGGGTTAAATCAATAATCTCAAGGCTCGGCATCCCTTTCGGCTATTTCGTCAGCTTCTTGTGGCGGTGGAGATAATGGACCGCACAGTTTTTGAGCAAGCCAGGTTGCCAATGTTATCAATATCCAGGAGATGATCGTCGCAACCACTAAGTCACGTGGCCAGTGCATCCCAAGCACTAATCGGCTGCCCATCACCCCCGTAGCCCAAACTACCAGCAATACGATGGTCCAGGTACGTCGACGAGGCCACAGCAATCCGACACCCAATAATGCCCAACTTGCCGCAAACATTGTATGCCCCGACGGGAAGGCAAAACCGGTCTCATTTTGCCAGTGTTGACGTAACCATCCCGGAATTTCCTGCTGCGATTCAAGTTGGTTTTTTACCAACTCGCTTCGCTGCTTACGTTTTAAATTGTAGAACTCATCTGTCGGAATATGCTGTGTTTTTTCAAGCCATACCACAAAAGGACGAGGTTCTTGCACTTCATCTTTAATGACAGATTTAATACCCTGCCCAATAAGAATAGCCGCACCGAGTATCACAAATAGCATCAGCGCGGCTTTTAGGCGAAACCTTAGGCACCATAAGAACCAGCCACACAGCAAAACATGGGTAATGAGGCCCCAGGGTTGGGTTACAGTTTCCGTCACCCAATACATTATTTTTAGCCAACACCCATGCCCACCAGGCAGCCACTGCCACCCTGAAATCCACACGGCTAAAGGCATCACTAACAGTAATCCAGCACCCATCGTTGTTCGTTTTGCTATTGGTCGCATTGCTTATCCTTATGCTAGTAGATTCTCAAGGATACCCGATAAACCGCACCGAAGGGAAAACGGGGGGTCGCACAAAGCGTAAAAATAGGAGTCTGCCCAGTCTATTAGGCGAAGTGGTAGGCGTTGTGGCAAACTAAGCAGTAGTAATTAAACAAGCCAGTCTGCTGGCAGGCACCCTGAGTGCCACGATAAGTACCTGGAGAATCACATGCAGCTTAAACGTGTGGCAGAAGCCAAACTGCCAACCCCATGGGGCGATTTCCTGATGGTGGGCTTTGAAGAACTGGCAACCGGACAAGATCACGTTGCTCTGGTTTTTGGTGATATAAACGGAAATGATTCTGTTCTGGCGCGGGTACATTCAGAGTGTCTGACGGGCGATGCCCTATTCAGCCTGCGCTGCGACTGTGGTTTTCAGCTTGAAGCTGCATTAAGCCAAATTGCAGAAGAAGGCCGTGGCGTATTGTTGTATCACCGTCAGGAAGGTCGCAATATAGGTCTGCTTAATAAGATCCGGGCCTACGCCTTACAAGATAAAGGCTACGATACCGTTGAAGCCAACCATCAACTCGGTTTTGCCGCCGATGAGCGTGACTTCACTCTCTGTGCCGATATGTTTAAGTTATTAGGTGTCAATGCCGTCCGCTTGCTGACCAACAACCCGAACAAAGTAGAAATTCTCAGCGAAGCAGGGATTAACATTATAGAACGTGTGCCGCTCATCGTGGGTCGGAACCCGAAGAACGCACATTATCTGGATACCAAAGCCGCCAAAATGGGCCATTTATTGTCTGAAGATTAAGTGAATCCTCCCCCATCGCTGGGGGAGGATTTTCGCTAGTTCAGCATGTTGCGAATCACGTAATGCAAAATACCGTCATTTTTGAAGTACGTCAGTTCATTACCGGTATCAATGCGGCAGCGGCACTCAATCACCTCTTTTCTACCGTCCTCAAAAGTCAATGATACAGGAACCAAAACGCCGGGTTTAAGGTCGTTCAGGCCACTGATATCAATAAACTCTTCGCCCGTCAGCCCTAACGTTTTGCGCGTGATACCTTCTGGGAACTCCAACGGAAGAATACCCATACCAATCAGGTTAGAGCGGTGTATACGTTCGAAGGATTCAGCGATGACGACTCTTACGCCTAACAGGCGCGGCCCTTTTGCCGCCCAGTCGCGACTTGAACCCGAGCCATACTCCTTCCCGGCAAATACCGCCAACGGAATACCTTTATCCCGATAACGCATCGCCGCATCATAAATCGAAATGACTTCGTCACCCGGTAGCATCCGTGTCATGCCACCTTCCACTCCCGGCACCATTTCGTTGCGGATACGGATGTTGGCGAATGTCCCTCGCACCATCACTTCATGGTTGCCACGACGCGAACCGTAGGAGTTAAATTCTTTACGTTCGACCCCATGATTTTGCAAATAACGCCCAGCAGGGCTATCGGGTTTAATGCTACCAGCCGGAGATATATGATCCGTGGTGACCGAATCCCCCAGCATTGCCAGCACGCGGGCTCCATGGATGTCTTGCAGCATTTTAGGTATGGCTTCCATGTCATCAAAGAATGGTGACAGACGGATGTACGTCGAATCGCTCTGCCAACCGTAAGTATCAGAGTGAGCCACTTCAATGTTGCGCCATTCCGGTGTGCCTGCGAAAACTTCTGCATACTCTTTGTGGAACATTTCCGTCGTAACTTGTGCAACCGCGCGGGCAATTTCCTGGCTACTTGGCCATATATCTTTGAGATAAACCGGATCGCCCTTTTTATCATGCCCCAGCGGGTCAGTTGTCAGGTTAACATTCATGTTCCCGGCCAATGCGTAAGCGACCACCAGCGGTGGTGAAGCCAGCCAGTTTGTTTTCACCAGCGGATGAATACGCCCTTCAAAGTTGCGGTTCCCGGAAAGCACCGCGCCCACAGTGAGGTCACCCTTCTTGATGGCTTGTTCAATAGGGTCAGGTAGCGGTCCTGAGTTACCGATACACGTAGTGCAGCCATAACCCACCAGATTAAAACCAAGCGCGTCGAGATAAGGTGTTAACCCGGCTTTTGCCAGATAGTCAGAAACCACTTTCGAACCCGGAGCCAAAGACGCTTTCACCCACGGTTGGCGTTTCAATCCTAACGTCACGGCTTTTTTGGCCAGCAATCCCGCAGCCATCAGGACACTTGGGTTCGAGGTATTGGTACAGGACGTAATGGCAGAGATGACAACTGCGCCATCGGGTAGTTGATATTCAAGCCCCGCCATCGTGTAGTTAACCGGAGCCCGGTCTTTATGCGTTGTATTGAGTTCGAGTTCATTACTGGCGTTAAATGCTTTGGGTACGTCAGCCAGCGCGACACGATCTTGCGGGCGTTTCGGCCCGGCGAGACTTGCCTCGACCTCGTTCATATCCAGTGCAAGTGTGCTGGTAAATACGGGTTCATCACCGGTATTTCGCCACATCCCCTGCACCTTCGCATAAGCTTCAACCAGTGCAATTTGCTCTTCACTGCGCCCGCTCAGACGCATGTAATCCAGCGTCACTGCATCAATCGGGAAGAAACCACAGGTCGCACCATATTCAGGCGCCATGTTTGCAATAGTCGCGCGATCAGCTAGCGGTAAAGAATCGAGGCCGTCACCATAGAATTCGACAAATTTCCCGACGACACCATGTTTGCGCAGCATTTGAGTAACAGTCAGAACCAGGTCTGTCGCAGTAATCCCTTCGCGTAATTTGCCATCCATTTTAAAACCGACAACATCCGGAATCAGCATTGAAACCGGCTGACCTAGCATCGCCGCTTCCGCTTCAATACCACCAACACCCCAGCCTAATACGCCAAGACCGTTAATCATTGTGGTGTGGGAATCGGTTCCGACTAGCGTGTCAGGGTAGGCAACCAGCTCATCGCCCTGCATTTCACTCCACACGGCTTTACCCAGATATTCCAGGTTGACCTGGTGGCAAATCCCAGTGCCTGGTGGCACCACGCTAAAGCGGCTGAATGCCTGCTGGCCCCAACGTAGAAAGACATAACGCTCGTGGTTGCGCTCCATTTCGAGGCGTACGTTTTCCTCGAAAGCATCGTTATCACCGAAATGATCGACAGTTACAGAGTGGTCAATGACAAGATCAACGGGGGAAAGCGGATTCACTTTGGCAACATCGCCGCCGAGGCGTTTTACCGCTTCACGCATCGCAGCCAAATCCACGACAGCGGGAACTCCAGTGAAGTCTTGCATCAATACACGTGCGGGGCGATAAGCGATTTCACGATCAGCGTGGGCGTTTTTTAGCCAACCGGCTAAGGCATGAATATCGTCTTGAGTAACGGAGTTTTCATCCTGCCAGCGCAGCAGGTTTTCGAGCAGAACTTTTAACGACTTGGGTAAGCGGGTGATATCCCCAAGTTCCTTTGCAGCCAGCGGCAAACTGTAATAGTGATAGGTTTTATTCAGCGCCTGCAGAGTGTCCTTACTGGCCTCGCGTAGGGTTAACGACATAGCTCCTCCTTAAATTTCTTAGGATAGCGGT
>DATERH010000354.1:0-5554 GCA_035271785.1 Buttiauxella sp. | reverse complement strand
GTTGGGCCGATCATCAAAATGTTTTTTGGCGTAACTTCATGACGCAGCTCTTCATCAAGCTGCATACGGCGCCAGCGGTTACGCAGCGCAATCGCCACGGAACGCTTGGCATTGTCCTGGCCAATAATGTGTTTGTTCAGTTCGCTGACAATTTCGCGTGGGGTCATTTCAGACATGGGGATTCCTTACGCCTTAGACGCTAATTCTTCAATAGTATGGAAATGGTTGGTGTAGATGCAGATATCACCGGCAATCCCCAGCGATTTCTCTACGATGTCACGAGCACCCAGTTCGGTATTCTCAAGCAACGCACGTGCTGCGGCCTGGGCATAAGGGCCACCTGAACCAATAGCAATCAGATCATCTTCTGGTTGGATGACATCACCATTACCAGTGATGATAAGCGAAGCATTTTCATCGGCGACGGCCAGCAGCGCTTCGAGCTTGCGCAGCATACGGTCGGTACGCCAGTCTTTTGCCAGTTCAACCGCCGCTTTCACCAAATGACCCTGGTGCATTTCAAGCTTACGTTCAAAGAGTTCAAAAAGGGTAAAGGCATCTGCGGTACCGCCAGCAAAACCGGCAATCACTTTGTCGTTATACAAACGACGCACTTTTTTGACGTTGCCTTTCATCACGGTATTGCCAAGCGTGGCCTGACCATCACCACCGATTACGACATAGCCGTTGCGGCGTACACTTACTATTGTTGTCACGAGCAGACCCCTTATTGCATCAGCTATACCCTTCATTCTTCAAATTGCAGGGGTGTTGGCTGCACTCACAAACCCCAGTCACTTACTCAAGTAAGCTCCTGGGGATTTGCTCCCTTGCCGCCTACCTGCAATTTGAACTATTTCGGGTACAAATATGTGCCCCAAACCTATTTGGGGCTGAATGCAATTATAGATGGGGGGGATTTTGAGGGTTTCAACCCCCGGAGCCAAGACGAATACAGTTAGAGTGACCAGCCATCTTCAGACGGTTGATCGTACCATCGGCATTGTCTTTGCCTTTGATTGGCCCAATCACAACGCGATTCCAGCCATTATTGCTGGTAATGCGCGAATCAAAACCTTCGAAAGCCAATTGAGCCCGGACAGTTTCTGCCTGCTCACTACCTTTAAAGGAACCACACTGTACCATCCAGCGTTTTTCGTCTTTCGGCTTATCCTGAGGTACCGGAGTGGGTTTTATAACTTCGACCGGTGCTGCCGCTTGGGCCGTTTTGGGTTGTGCCTGCTCACGCGGCTGTGTTGTTGGTGTCGCTGCACGCTGCTGAGTATGCGGCGGGGTTTGCAACAAATCTTGATACGGCTGCTGTGTTGACGTCGTTGTTCGTGGTTGCTGCGTTACCGGTTGCGATTGCTGCTGCACCGCTCTTGGTGGCGGCACAACTTGTTGAGCAGTGAACTGTTGCTGTTGAACTTGTTGCTGCTGAATGGCTTTCTGGCGCTGTAGCGTGTGCTGACGCTGTTCTGGCGTCTGCTCATTCCATGGCACTTCATTCAACTGCGTGGGCTGCTGGCGCATATCTGCCTGCATTTGCTCCAACAATTGGCGTTGATCATCGGTGAGCTGGTCTTTATTCTGCACTTCGCCACCGGCAGTAGGCTCAGTAGGGGTACGCACACCCGTCTGGCGATTCTCCAGTTCTTTGATATAACGCCAGCGTTCTTCTGGTTTAGGTGGCAGACCATTCCCAGTGACTTTATGGCCAGGTAGGGTTTCGCTTTCATCTTTCTTATGATGAGTAATGAAGTACAGAGCGCCAATAAAGGTCACCAGAACGGCGGCCGCAATAGCGACCATTGTCGGCGAGACAGATGGTAGGCTGCGTTGCTTGTTGCGGGTGCTACTTTTCTTACGCCGCGTTCCTGCCGATTGCCCGCGGCGTACATAATCTCGTTGTGCCACTATCGATTCGCTATATTTTTTACGTTTATCAGCCCGCCATGTTACTTAATGGACATCCCTTTGACCAGAATCCAGTGTCCTAAAGCGGTTCATTTTCTACTGCCTGGTGCGCTGGTGGAGCCTCGTTCAATGAGCTCACAGTCCAGCAAGCGCGAACCACTACTCACGGCTTGCCCGTGAAGTTGATCCAATAGTAGCAGCATGGCTTCTCGTCCAATATCGAAACGGGGTTGCGCTACTGTGGTGAGTGGTGGGTCGCAGAACTGTGAAAGAGCGATGTCATCAAAGCCCATGATGGATAAATCTTCTGGTACGCGTAAGCCGCTGCGCTTGGCCTGAGACAGTGCGCCCAGTGCCATCACGTCGCTATGGCAGAACACGGCAGTCGGTGGATTAGGCAGCGCCAGTAATTTCGCTAACGCCGCAGCACCGGCTTCATAGGTGAAGTTTCCCCGCGCAATGTAATGCGGGTCGACCACCGCTCCCGTGCGGCGTAATGCCTGCACGTACCCTTGCAAGCGGTAGTGACAAAGCGGCATCTCTTCAGGGCCAGCAATACAGGCTATTTTTTGATGACCAAGTTGCTGTAGATAATAAACGGCGTTAAATGCGGCTGTCAGGTTATCAATATGAACTGTTGGCAGTTCCAGTTCAGGCGCAAATTCGTTCGCCATGACCATTGGCGGTAAATTGCGCTGCTCTTCAATGCTGGCATCGAAGGGAAGACGTGAGCCGAGCAATAGCATCCCGTCAATCTGCTTGGTGATGATCAGATTGATGAAGGTTTTCTCTTGCTGGTTTTGATGGGCACAATCGCCGATCAAAACCAAATAGCCTTGTCCCGCCGCCGTGACTTCTATACCGCGAATAATTTCGCTAAAGAAGGGGTCGCAGATATCCGGGACAATAACCAGAATGGTGCGTGATTCATTACGCTTTAAATTTCGCCCCAATGAATGGGGTAAATAACCGACGGCTATTGCCGCTTGTTCCACACGATTACGAGTACTTTGCGATACTTTGTCCGGGTTCATTAGTGCCCTGGACACTGTTGCGGTTGAGACTTTCGCCTGAACAGCAACGTCTTTCATGGTTGCATTGGCAACCAGATTCTTCGGCTTCAACCTCTCCTCCTCGCGTGCACTCTACAGGTGCTGACAACGTCCCTGGTGTCTGACCATGTTCACATTCTTAGCAGAAATTGATGTACCCTGGTTACAGTTATTTCATTAAAAGTGTGATGCTTGTTGAATTTTTCGATCCGCTTCTCATATCCACAGCCATTTGTGCTACCCGTCTATCGGGTCAACATCCAGCATCCACTTCACCTTACGTGATTCCGGTAAGGTATTGACCAGTTTCAACGAATGGCTAACCAGGTGTTGCAAACGTGCGCGCGAAGGATGTTGCAGCAGAATTTGCCAGCGGAAACGCCCGCCTCGCTTAGGCTGCAAACAGGGAACCGGCCCCATAATCCATAACTGCTCATCTCGTAATGGGCTGGACTCCAGTAGATTGCGCAATTGCTGCAAGAAAAGCGGAGCTTGATGATTATTCTGATCTTCCGCGCGGAACATGATGTGGCTGGTAAACGGCGGCAAAAAGACCGTCTGGCGTTCTTTAAGAGCCTGATTTGCGAAGTCGTCGTAACCTTTGGTGAGCAATGTTTGTAATAAAGGATGCTCAGGATGGTGCGTTTGTAGCATGACTTCGCCTTGCTTACCTGCTCGTCCAGCGCGCCCAGAAACCTGAATGTAGAGCTGGGCAAAGCGCTCCGCGGCGCGGAAGTCAGCTGAAAACAGTGCGCCATCAACATCTAGCAAAGCCACGAGTGTCACGTCGGGGAAGTGATGGCCTTTAGCTAACATTTGCGTGCCAATCAAAATCCGCGCACCACCACGATGGACTTCCGCCAGTTGTTGTTCAAGAGCCCCTTTTCGGCTGGTGGTATCGCGATCTATGCGCGAAATCGGTACGCTTGGGAATTCCGGTGCAAGGCTGTGTTCAAGTTGCTCCGTTCCCATTCCGACCGGAACCAGGTTAGTGGAGCCACAACTCGGGCATTGGTGAGGAATCGGTCTTTGGCTGTCGCAATGGTGGCAACGCAAATGGCGCTGACCCTGATGATAGGTGTAGTAGTGATCACAACGTGGGCATTCCGCTATCCAACCGCACTCATGGCACAGCAGGGCGGGGGCAAACCCACGACGATTGAGGAACAGGATCACCTGGTTATCAGCCTTCAGATGCTGACCAATCTTTTTGATAAGGGCAGGTGCCAGGCCGGATTTCAGCGGCTGTCCTTTTAAATCCACCACTTGTTGTGTTGCTGGGCGTGCATTACCGGCACGCTTGGTCAGGCGTAGTTGCCGATATTTTCCCAACTGAACGTTGTGCAGGGTTTCCAGTGCGGGGGTCGCAGAGCCAAGAATGATGGGAATATCTTCCGCATGTGCGCGATACACGGCTAAATCACGAGCGTGATAGCGCCAGCCTTCTTGCTGTTTATAGGAGCTGTCGTGCTCTTCATCAATCACGACAACGCCGAGTCGGCAAAACGGCGTAAACAGCGACGAGCGTGTGCCAATCACAATCGCCGCCTCACCGCTACGTGCTTTTAACCACACGGCAAGACGTTCGCTGTCGTTCAACCCGGAATGCAGAACTTCAACCGGCGCATTAAAGCGTTCACGGAAGCGGGCGATGGTTTGTGGCGTCAACCCAATTTCTGGCACTAACACCAATGCCTGCTTGCCCTGCGCCAGTACGTTTTCCAGCACACTGAGATACACTTCCGTTTTACCGGAACCAGTAATACCCGCCAGAAGCCAGACCGCAAAGTGATCAGCCGAACTGTGAATGGCACCGATCGCAGTGGCTTGCTCGGTATTCAGGCGTAAACGTTCACCTTCGACGGAATAGTTATCGCGCCAGTCAGTGGTAGCAGGTGCGGCACTTTTCAGGTCGCATAAACCTTTGGCTCGCAGCGCTTGTAACCCCGCTTCGCTGATTTCCAACTCGCTTACCTGATGGCGCCAGATGATATTTTGCCGGACTGCCGCCAACGCCTGTTGCTGCTTAGGGGCACGTTTCAGGCTATTAAGATCAACCGTTTTGCCCTCTTCGGTGGCAAACCAGTACCACAACGGCGCGTGGTGCGCGGGCTTGCCTTCGCGCAGCAAACCAGGGAGCGCGTGGAAAAGCACGTCGCCAAGCGGATGGTGATAGTACTCGGCGGCCCAAATTAGAACGCGCCAGAGCGATACAGGAAACAGCGATTCGCCATCCAGAACGTTTGCCACTGGCTTTAGCTCATTGAGCGGCAATTCACTGTGCTCGCTCACGGCCACAACAATCCCGACAGCCTGGCGTTTACCAAACGGCACCGTGACGCGACAGCCTGATGCCACCTGCATTCCAGTGGGAATGAGGTAGTCAAAAGTACGGGCAAGGGGAACCGGTAAAGCAACGTGGGCGACAGGCATTAATACATCCAGGCTGATAAAAATGACGAGATAGTGTACACTGTGTGTTCCAGAAAATGCGGATCAGTTTGCATCCTCTGGCGGGGTTCTGTATGATTCGCCGCCTTTGATGCGCAGTTTTTGGTATCAAAAAACCTAATTTATCAACTTCG
>DATERH010000353.1:0-14013 GCA_035271785.1 Buttiauxella sp. | reverse complement strand
ATTTACAACAAGGTTTACAGATGGCTGGCGTGCCTAATCAGGTATCGAGTGCGTTGTCCGGTGCGCTGTTGATTGTGGTGGTCATTGGTCGTTCGGTGAGTTTGCATCGCGATTATCTACAGACGACGTGGCGTCGTTTGCGCGGTCACAAAAAACTAACGGGAGTTTGATTATGAAGCAGACAACAAAACGCGTTCTACAGCTCAGTGCATGGGCTCTGGCCTTTGGTGTGGTGAGTGCGCAAGCCGCCGACAGGATTGCCTTTATTCCAAAATTGGTGGGTGTGGGCTTCTTTACCAGCGGGGGTAACGGCGCGATGCAAGCGGGCAAAGACCTCGGTGTACCGGTGACCTACGATGGCCCAACTGAACCGAGCGTTTCCGGCCAGGTGCAACTGATAAACAACTTCGTTAACCAGGGCTACAACGCGATTATTGTCTCGGCAGTTTCCCCAGACGGCCTGTGCCCGGCACTGAAACGCGCCATGCAGCGCGGGGTGAAAGTGCTGACCTGGGATTCCGACACCAAACCCGAGTGCCGCAGTATTTACATCAACCAGGGCACGCCGGAACAGCTCGGCGGCATGCTGGTCGATATGGCCGCGAAACAGGTGACCAAACCTGCCGCAAAAGTCGCATTCTTTTACTCAAGCCCAACGGTGACGGATCAAAACCAGTGGGTGAAGGAGGCGAAGGCGAAAATTGCGAAGGATCATCCAGAGTGGGAGATTGTCACCACGCAGTTTGGCTATAACGATGCTACTAAATCACTGCAAACGGCTGAAGGGATCTTAAAAGCATATCCGGATCTGGATGCGATCATCGCTCCTGATGCCAATGCGTTACCTGCCGCAGCACAGGCCGCAGAAAACCTGAAACGCACTAATGTCGCGATTGTCGGCTTCAGTACGCCAAACGTCATGCGCCCGTATGTTGAGCGCGGCACGGTGAAAGCCTTTGGCCTGTGGGATGTGGTTAAGCAGGGTGAAATTGCGGTCAACGTCGCAAATACCATGCTGAAAAAGGGCGATCTTAACGTCGGTGACACTATCGACGTGGCGAAAATTGGCAGCCTGAAGGTTGAGCCTAACAGTGTGCAGGGCTACCAGTATGAAGCCAAAGGTAACGGTATTGTGCTGCTGCCAGAGCGTGTCATATTCACGAAAGAAAACATCGGCAAATACGATTTCTGAGGGGGAAAAATGGCAGATCTTGACGATATCAGAGACGGCAAAGATTACGGTATTGGCCGCCCGCAGGAAAATAAAGCTTTCTATCTGAAAGGTAGCGGGGCGCTGGATTGGGGCATGCAGTCGCGGCTGGCGCGGATTTTCAATCCCGATACCGGGCGCACCGTCATGCTGGCCTTTGACCACGGTTATTTTCAGGGGCCAACGACAGGGCTTGAGCGGATAGATTTATCCATTGCACCGCTATTTCACGAAACCGATGTGTTGATGTGCACGCGCGGTATTTTGCGCAGCGTGGTGCCGCCAGCGACCAACAAACCGGTGGTGTTGCGCGCCTCGGGTGGAAACTCGATTCTCAGCGAATTGTCGCGAGAAAGTGTCGCGGTCACCATGGAAGATGCACTGCGACTTAATGCTTGTGCCGTGGCGGCGCAGATTTATATCGGTAGTGAGTATGAGCACCAGTCGATCAACAACATCATTAAGCTGGTGGACGAAGGTACACGCTATGGCATCCCAACGCTTGCTGTGACGGGGGTAGGCAAAGAAATGACGCGTGATGCTCGTTATTTCTCACTCGCCAGTCGTATTGCTGCTGAAATCGGTGTGCAATTTGTGAAAACCTACTTTGTCGAAGAGGGTTTCGAGAAAGTCGCCGCCAGTTGCCCAGTACCGATTGTTATCGCTGGTGGCAAGAAATTGCCAGAACAAGAGGCGTTGGATATGTGCTACCGCGCCATCGATCAGGGCGCATCGGGCGTGGATATGGGGCGCAATATCTTCCAGTCTGACGCGCCGCTCGCCATGCTAAAAGCGGTGAAAAAGGTGGTACACGAGAATGTATCTGCCCGCGAGGCTTATCAGTTCTGGCTCGATGAGAAACACCATGGAGGTAAGGCATGAACGTGACGTTGGTGGAGATCAACATTAAACCTGAGCGTGTCGATGAATTTATGGATGTGTTCCGCGCCAATCACGAAGGCTCAATCAAGGAGCCGGGTAATCTGCGTTTTGATGTGCTGCAAGACCCGGCTATCCCGACACGGTTCTTTATCTACGAGGCTTATCAAAACGACGAAGCGGTACTGGCGCACAAGCAAACGCCGCATTACCTGGCCTGCGTAGAAAAGCTCGAAGGGATGATGTCGGAACCGCGTAAGAAGCGCAGTTTTGTGGGGCTGTTGCCGGGGTAGTTTTAGTTTTCCAGCCCCTCCCCAGCGTTCTGCTGGGGGAGAGGCTTAAAATCATCTATCTCGCTAAATTTACTCGTTTCCCCAACCCGTCAAACAAATGCAGATGTTGTTCATCAATGCTTAATGAAAGCGCATGCCGTGGTGAATAGTTAAGCTGTTGAAAAGATTTCAGACACAGGTTGTATTGTTCGAAAGCAAACCACACCAGCGTAGAGTCCCCCTGTAATTCGCAAAGCCGCGTCGTGGCGTTAAAGGAGAAATCACCTGAAGCATCCGGGCGGATATTCTCTGGGCGGATGGCGACAAACAGCTTATCGCCTTCGCTGATGCCAACGGGCTGGACGCACAACGGGAAGAATAATTCATTGGTGAACCTCAGCCCTCCATTTTGCCAGGTCGCATTCAACAGATTGATTTTCGGCGTGCCGATAAACTCTGCAACAAACAGGTTGGCAGGTGAGTTATAAAGCTCAAGTGGAGTGCCAATTTGCTCTATTTTCCCTTTGTAGAGCACCACGATTTTGTCCGCGAGCGTCATCGCTTCGACCTGATCGTGTGTGACGTAAATCATGGTGTTCTTGAGATTGTTGTGCAGCTCCTGAATTTCCTGGCGCATTTCAACGCGCAGCGAAGCATCGAGATTCGAGAGGGGCTCGTCGAATAAAAATAGCTGTGGCTGTTGCACAATTGAGCGGCCAATCGCGACGCGCTGGCGCTGCCCACCGGACAAGTTTTGCGGCAAGCGTTCGAGCATCTCATCAAGTTTCAGCATTTTTGCCGCCAGCCCAATACGTGCTTCAATCTCTGCTTCGGGGGTTTTCATATTCTTCAGGCCGAAAGAGAGGTTTTCGCGCACGGTCATATGCGGGTAGAGCGCGTAGGACTGGAACACCATCGACAAGCTGCGTTTGCCTGCCGCAAGGTTTGTGACATCCTCCTCACCCATCATAATTGTGCCGCCATCAGGTGACTCTAACCCGGCAACCATACGCAATAACGTCGATTTACCGCATCCAGAAGGCCCAACCAAAACGATAAATTCACCGGAAGCGATCTCCAGGGATAAGTTTTCAATAATGGTGTTCTTATCATATTTTTTATGAATATTTCGTAGGGTTAAAGCAGTCATTTGAATTCCCTTCATTATGGTTAGATATCACTGAAAGTAGTTCATCAGTTTTGGCAATTAACAGCGTGGGGTTGGCGCGTGTCTCAATGTTGAGGCGGATAAGGGGTTCGGTATTGGACACGCGTAGATTAAAGCGCCAGTCAGAGAATGCCAGGCTTAGTCCGTCGTCATCGTCGCGTTGCGCATCGGTATTCTGAAAATACGCCGCGACCCATTGCAAAACCTGCTGTGAGTCAGATACTTCGAGATTAATTTCTCCCGAAATCGGGTAGCGTTGCTGGGCATTGCGAAGATAACTTGAGAGTTGAGAATCCATCTGGCCGATGATTTGTATCATCAGCACCAGTGGGACCATGCCGCTGTCGCAATAGCCGAAGTCACGGAAATAGTGATGGCCGCTCATTTCTCCACCATAAATAGCATCTTCCTCGCGCATTCTGGCTTTGATAAAAGCATGCCCAGTGCGGGAAATAACCGCTTTGCCACCCATTTGTTGCACCGATTCCAGCGTGTTCCATGTCAGCCTGGGATCGAGCAGGATGGTACTGCCGGGTGATTGTTGTAAAAACCACTGTGCGAACAGCCCAACCAGGTAATAACTTTCGACAAATTCACCCTGCTCATCAAAGAAAAAGCAGCGGTCGAAATCCCCGTCCCACGCCACACCAAAATCAGCCTGATGAAAGCGAATGGCCTCGCAGGTTGAACTGCGGTTTTCAGGCAACATTGGGTTAGGAACACCGGCCGGGAAGGTGCCATCCGGATTGTGGTGCAGGCGGATAAACTCGACGTTAATGCCTTGTGCACGCATTGCTGAATCCAGTGCGTCAAGCGCCTGACCGGCTGCGCCATGTCCGGCATTCGCCACGATTCGTAGTGGGCGGGAAGGTTTAGCGCGAAGATAGCTCAGCAGATGGGCGACCCATTGAGGACGGCAGTCGTGATGGTAGTAGGTACCGTGTCTGGAAATATCGGGGAATTTATTCTTTTCTGCCAGCGCCTTAATCTCTAACAGACCGTTATCATTGCTGATGGGGCGCGCATCCTCGCGTACCAGTTTCATGCCGTTGTAGTTAGCGGGGTTATGGCTGGCGGTAATCTCTATTCCGCCATCGCTTTTCAATTCGCGCGTCGCAAAATAAACCTCTTCAGTGCCAGTGGTACCGATATCAATCACATCTACGCCACAGTCCATCAACCCCATTGCCAGAGCCGCTTTATAGGTTTCAGATGTTAATCGAACATCCGAACCGATAACCACATTGCGTGGTTTTAGCCAACTGCCATAAGCCCGCCCAATGCGATAAGCAATGTCGACAGTCAGCGAAACATCCACCTCGCCGCGTATGTCGTAGGCTTTGAAACACGTTAGTTCATCCATAATCCACCTGTATTTTTTGAGGGCTTATGCCGAGTCACGGCAAATAAGTTGGTAGTGCAGTTGATAGTGGGTAATGGGGCCGTTTTGCAGTAGCAGCTTGACGGCGATCTCCCCTTTTTCCCGTGCATCCTGGGCGATAGTCGTCAGGCCGATTCCTTGAGAATCGACAACGGTGTTATCAAATCCAGTAATGGCGACTTGTTGTGGGATGCTGATTTGATGCTTGAGGCAGTAATGGACGGCTCCAGCGGCAAAACGATCAGAGAGGCAAATCAGGGCGGTGATGTCCGGATGGGCGCTTAATAGTGCCTGCGCTGCATTTTCGGCATGTGCTTCGTCATGTTGAGTTTCAAACAGCCAGCAGTTTTCGAGGGAAACATTTTTTGAAATGAAGGTCTCCCGACAAGCATTAACGCGCGTCAACATCAGTACGTTGTCGCCGTTGAGTGGCTCGCTTAATACGCTTAAACCCGACGCATTTTTGTGTGAAGGGAAAGCGATAATGCCGAAACATCGGTGGCCTTTTGCAAGAAGATAAAGACAGATCTCGTGCATGGCACCCGCGTTATCAATCGCGACGCTACTGTATTGCGGCAGTGAAAAATCCAGTGTCACGATGGGCAATTGCCGCGCCAGCGTTTGCTGAATAATGGCTTCGTTATTATGTGTGGCGTTAAGAATGTAGCCATCCACTAAGGTGGTCATCTGCGGGTTATCTGCCCGCTGGCGTTTGTTTAAAGGGATAAGCACCAGGTTAGTATTTTGCTTTTCGCACTCCATGGCGATACCGCGCATCAGGTTAATGTCGTGTTGATCGATAAAGACATAACTCATTGAATCATTGAAAATAATCCCGATGGTGTCGGATTTACCGGTGCGCAGTGCCCGTCCCAATGGGTCCGGTCCTTGAAAGCCAATAGTCTGCGCATGGCTTAATATCTTGTTGCGTAGTTTTAAGGATAATTTATCCGGATTATTCCACGCATTGGAAATAGTGGTATGAGATACCTCTAATTCTT
Source organism: Buttiauxella sp. (assembly GCA_035271785.1). Lineage (GTDB taxonomy): Bacteria > Pseudomonadota > Gammaproteobacteria > Enterobacterales > Enterobacteriaceae > Buttiauxella. The sequence goes on along the minus strand of DATERH010000353.1, from coordinate 8,102 downwards.
TGGCTAATGATTTAATGGTTATATTTTTTGTATTATCTGTTTTCTTTAAATCATTCATATTAATTATATGTGCTCGCGTTTGTATTTAAAATAACTATTAATAAGAGAGTGGTGTGGGAATAAGTTTAACGTTAAACAAAAACGAAATTGTGATTTGTATAACGTTAAACATAAATAAGCAGTGTTAGCGTAAACCACGTTTTGACATGCAAGGCTGCAAGAAAATAAATGGAGAGATATCGTGAGGATTGATACATTAGCTAAATGGACGGCTTCAGTTTTTCTCAGTATATGTATAACAGGCTGTGGCCCTGAAGATAAAAAGACGGAAGTTACAGCCAAAACGCCAATTAAAATGTGGGTCGCACCTAATGAAAATGAAGAAGCATTCTGGACAAAAATAGTTAAAGAGTGGAACCAAGACCCAACACATACGCCAGTTGAATTTACCACCATCCCTGATGCCAGTAGTTCAGAAGAAGCCATTATGAATGCGCTTGCTTCGGGTACTGAGCCAGATATATCCAGTAATGTATTTATCGGTTTTGCCAGCCAATTAAATGAAATTGGTCAACTGGAAGACCTATCAAAAATGCCTGATTATCCGGCGCTGATAAAAAACCGGCAGATGGAAGGTTTAATGCCAGCATGGGAAATAAAAGGACAAACCAATGTATTGCCTATTTATGTTAACCCGATCGTCTGGTGGTGGCGCACCGACCTATTAAAAAAATATGGTTTCGAAAAAGTCCCGGTGCGATATGACGAACTTTATCGTTTGGCAGAACGACGGGCTGCGGATAATAAAGGTTACACCATACAATTAACCGCCGGGAAAAACTGGTGGGAGCGCTGGTTCGATTTTATTCCACTAGTCTATGCACAAAATGGTGGCAAGCCTTACATCACCAATGACCAGGCACAATTTAATGATACCGCAGGCAAAGCGGTCCTGACCTTTATGGGGAAAGTCTTTGCCAGTGGCTGGAGCAGCTATGATTTCACATCCGCAGATGATCCGCTGGCGACCGGCCAGGTATTGGCATCGGCACGGGGGCCGTGGGACATCGCGCGTTATCGCAAGCAGTATCCAGAAATCCTGAAAACAATAGAGATTGGCCCTATGTTGACCGAGCAGGGTGCGGAACATCCACATACTTTTGCTGACAGCAAAGGCATGGTCATGTTCAGTACCAGTCAACATAAAACGGAAGCCTGGGCCTTTATTCAGTGGGTATTCAGCAACGCTGAACACGATCTTAACTGGCTTGAAACTACGGGAATGCCACCTGCGCGTTCTGACTTGTTATCCAACCCGCTATTTGTCGACTATTTCAATCAAAACCCGATCGAGAAAAAAATTGCTTCATACGTGAATGTGGCTTTACCTCCGGCAGCCACTACACAAACCACGGAAATTCAGCGCAGTATGACGCAAATGCTGGAGCAGGTTATTTTCAAGCATGACGAACCGGCTAAGGCGCTCGATAGATCCGCCCAGGAAATTAACAGCATTCTCAAGCAATAAGAGGCGGTTATGGCTGGCAATGATTCTCGCACAGGAGGCCTGCTGGCCTCCGCATGGCTCGGTTATTCACTGTTCTTTTGGTTTTATCCGTTAGCCTGGCTGGTGGTATTAAGTGTCACGCACTGGCAGTTTATTGGTGTGCCACGATTTACCGGGCTGCAAAATTTATGGGGTGTGATGCAGGATAGATTATTCTGGACGTCAATGCTTAATGTGCTGCGTTTTTTATTCTGGTACCTCCCGATTGTGTTTATCGCATCTTTTCTTTTTGCTGCTGGAATTAAGAAGTTAAAGTATGGTAAAGGGTTTATTACGCTGAGTTTTCTGATTGCCAATATTTCTTCCGGCGTGGCTTATTCGATAGTGTTTTCTAAATTATTTAGTGAATTTGGGCCGGTGAATAATTTCTTACAAGAATGGTTTGGGGTTTCTGTTCCGTGGTTCACTAACCCTGACTGCGCCATGTTATCCATTGCATTAATTGTCACCTGGAAATTTGTCGGTTATTACGGCTTGATTCTTTATTCCGGTATGCTGGCAATTCCTGGAGATATTTACAGCGCGGCACAACTTGATAAAACAGGGCGCTTTAAACAGGCGTGGGCCATTACGCTACCGATGATGAACCCACAAATTGTCATGGTAATGGTGCTAGCGATTACGGTGGCATTCAGTATTTTCACCGAACCGTACTTAATTACCGGCGGTGGGCCACTCAACAGTACGACCATGCCAATGGTGGTGATGTATGAAGTTGCATTCCAGAAAATGAAACCGACCTGGGCGGCGACCATGTCTATTATCGTCGCCGCATGCAGTTTTCTGCTGATTTGGTTGTTTAGAAAACTGTTCGAGAAAAACATTGAGATTGTGTAAATGAAAAATTTAACGCCATTGAGTCTGCTCGTTCATCTGTTGATGTTTATATTAGCCGTGACGTGGCTGTATCCGTTTATCTGGATGGTTATCTCTTCGTTAAAACCGACAGCACAAATCTATACATCGGGCCTTTTCTCCGGAAATTTTACACTGGAAAATTATACCTTCTTATTTGATAACAGTAACCGCGCCGATAAACCCTTTCTGCGCACACTGTTTAACTCGCTGTTTATATCCCTGAGTGTGACTGCTTGCGTCGCATTTACCTCAATGTTGGTCGGTTACGCGGTGGCTAAAACCGATTTTCGCGGCAAAAACTCCTTCAAAAATTTGCTGATTGTCCAAATGGTCTTCCCGGCCTTTATGTTCATCATTCCGCAATTTGTATTGATGCGTGAACTTGGGCTAATTAATAGCTACAGCGCCATGATTTTGCCTTATGCGATGAGTGCCTGGGGCATATTTATGGTGTCGCAAAGTTTCAAAGGCACGCCCAACGATTACCTCTATGCAGCAAAACTCGACCACGCCAATCTGTGGGGAATTTTGCGCCACGTGATGATGCCGCTGAATAAATCTATTCTGGCGATTGTCGCGCTGTTTACCTTTTCCAGTTCCTGGGACAATTTTCTCTGGCCGTTAATCGTGATGCGTGATGTCGATAAAATGCCATTTTCGGTGTTACTTGCCACCTTCAATAAATCCTACGGAGTCTATCTCGGCCCGGTGCTGGCGGGTTCCGTCGTGCAAATGTTGCCCGTGGTCGCGTTGTTCCTGCTGTTTCGCAAATACTTCTTACAAGGCATGTCCTTGTCACTTAAATAAGGTACCCGTTAATGAAAACCCGGCACTGGTGGCAGGACTCGGTGTTTTACCAAATTTATTTACCCTCATTTTGCGATGGTAATGCAGACGGGTTGGGGGATTTTATTGGCCTGGAGCAGAAGGTGGATTACCTGGCTGAGCTTGGTATTACCGGAGTCTGGATAACGCCATTTTATCCTTCGCCACTGGTGGATAATGGCTACGACATTAGCGATTACTGTGCTGTTGATTCACGTTTTGGCAGCATGGATAACTTCCGTAAGGTGGTTGCGGCGTGTCATGCGAAGGGGATCCGAGTTGTTATCGATCTGGTGATTAATCACGTTTCAACAGAACATCCGTGGTTTAAAGAGGCTTTTAATAACCCGCAAAGTCATTATCGGGACTACTTTATTTTTAGTAGCCAGCCGAATAACTGGCAGTCATTTTTTTCCGGTAGTGCCTGGCAGGCGGAACCTGACACCGGGCAATATTACTACCATCAATTTTCCCCACAGCAGGTCGATTTAAACTGGGCTAACCCACAGGTTGAACAGGAAATTTTTGCGGTCATTGATTTCTGGCTAGCACAGGGTGTGGATGGTTTTCGCTTCGATGTAATCAATTTTCTCACCACCGATGGTGTTGGCCCGGATAACCCCGAAATTGATGGCCAACAACAGCATGAGAACGATGTTAACCAACCCGGTATTGAACATGCGTTGCGTCGTATTTGCCATTATGTCCGGGAGCAGGGCGACTATTTTTTGATTGGCGAAATTGGCAGCGAAGAACTGCCAGTTCTGAGCCGTTACCAAAGCCCTGAACTGATGGATGTGGTGTTTAACTTCAATCTCGGTAGCCAAAAAACCTTTGATGTCGCACGCTTGTTTGGTGAGCTGCAAACCATGTGCAAGCAACAAACAGGGATGCCAACACTGTTTTTTTCCAGCCACGATATGCCACGCATGATAGGTCGCTTCGGTGAAACCGAACGCGATACACCACGTGCTCGAGCGGTGATGGTGCTCCAGCTTACCGCGTTGGGTGTGCCGTTTATCTTCCAGGGTGACGAACTGGGGATGAGCAATTACCTACCGAAAACAGCCGAACAGATTTTTGATATTCAGGGTAAAACTCACTACCAAACGGCACTTGCTACAGGCCTTAGCGACAGTGACGCATTGGTCCGAGCCATAAGCCAGTCGCGCGATGGTTCGCGTTCACCGTTGCCGTGGAGTACCGCGCCTTTTTCCGGCTTTTCTTGCGTAAAACCGTGGATGCCGCTTAACCCAAACTCCCTTGAGATTAATGCTGACACGCAACGCAAGCAGCCGGATTCGCTATGGCATGAATATCAAAAAATTATCGCGCTACGGCATGCCTCATCTTCATTACGCACGGGGGTTTACCGCGATTTAGGCCGCACCGGTAACTGCATCTGGTATTCCCGAGAAAGTGAAGACGAGAGTACGTGGGTAGCTGTCAATTTTGGCGAACCCATCAGAAATCCGTGGTGTGAGATTAACGCCACCACAGTTGCAGGAAATGAATCTGAGTGGCTTGGAAAAAATGAATTTATTATCAAAAGGAGTTGTTATGCAAAGGCACAGTAAAAATCCTCTTATCACCCCGGCTGATGTGATTCCTTCATGTCCGGATCGCAAAGTTGAATGTGTGTTTAACGCGGGTGTGGCGGAACAGGGCGGCGAAATTCTTTTACTCTTACGCGTCGCCGAAAGCATTGAAAATGCCGATCCTCAGTTGGTCACTGTTCCACTGCTCGAAGAGTTGGGGGGACAATGGCTACCGTCGACGCGTACGTTTGACAGACGTGATGATCGTTATGACTTCAGCGACCCGCGCGGAATTGTTTTAAAAAGTGATCGTGCACAAACATGGCTGACGTCAATGTCGCATTTGCGGCTGGCAAGAAGCCAGGACGGTGTGAATTTCACGATTGAAGCTGATCCTTTTATTGTACCGGATACCCAATACGAGCAATTTGGCTGCGAAGATCCGCGTCTGACTAAAATCGACGATCTCTGGTATATCAATTATTCCGCCATTTCACCGCTTGGGATCACCACGGCACTCGCCACCACCAAAGACTTTAAACAGGTGGAAAAGAAGGGGCTGATCTTCTGCCCGGATAACCGCGATGTCTGCTTCTTCCCAGAAAAGATCGCTGGCAAATATATGGCGCTAACACGCCCGGCACCGTGCCACTTCGGGCACCCTGAAATCTGGATCTGTGAATCACCCGATATGCTGCATTGGGGAAATCACCGCCATTTGTTGGGGCGTTCTGGCGATGAATGGGACGGGAGTAAATCTGGCGGTGGTGCTCAGTTGCTGAAAACGGAATTTGGCTGGCTGGAAATTTACCATGGTGTGGATACTAATTTGCGTTATTGCCTCGGTGCATTACTGCTCGATTTTAACGATCCTACGCGCATTCTCGCTAAGTCGCCGGTCCCGCTTCTTGAACCAATTGCACCTTATGAACGCGAAGGGTTTTTTGGCAATGTCGTGTTTACTTGTGGGGCATTAATTCGTGATGAAACACTGCATATCTGGTACGGCGCGGCAGATGAGTGCATTGCGCTGGCGACAATGTCGCTGACAGATTTGTGGAAGCACTTGAAATTGAAGAAACAATAACGCTCTGTCGTGGGGTATCTCTCATACACATTTGCTCTGGAAATTAGCCTGGTGAATGGGGGAACCTTTCCCTATTTCACCAGAATATAGCCAAGAGACATTGGAAGCGGGAGAGAAATTTAGCGAATAAACTCAGCAAATCGTTGCGCGTTTTGTTTCAGATATTCTGGGAAATCACTGCTCTGGAGATCGATAACCTGAAGGTTTCTTTCGCGAGCCCAAATATCCAGACCATTTTCAATCGCATTCTTGATATGTTCTTGATTATTAAGCTCTGGTGTATCGTATTCAGTATGCGAAATGGTCGACATTTTTTCTGAAATGCGTTCGGCGGTCATTATCCACGAGAAGTGCCAGCCTGCATCTTGAACGATATGAGTTCTTAATTTCAGCCAACGCCATTTCAACCAGTTTTTGCGGATCGATGAGCGTTTCACATTACGTAAAGTTTCCGGCTCCCCCTTAAAAAAGGTGCGCAGATTTTTATAGCTGGTCATTTTAGGCAGGGTACAACGACGCGGCGATCCATCAGTGTTAAAGACCTGCAAATTAAACTGGTAGTTATAAAAATTCTGGTAGAGCGTGGTACACAGATAATTGGGTTTATATTCGGCGATGGCTTCCGGGCGAATAATTTCGTCGACGTCGGAGACAATAATCGTGTCATCGGATTTTGCCGCCGTCAGGCCATTCATGATGGCATTACGCGTTCTGGCTTCGTTAGTCCAACTGTCTGCAACGGGTTTCTCGTCAAAGACGACGTAGATAATTTTGTCTTTAAATTTAGCAAACTTGTTGATATCGAAATGCAACTCTACTGGCTGACCAGTAAAAGAGTGGGTCGATTCAACAATGACAAACTTATCAACATAGTCATTGAGCACGTTGAGACGAATGTCGAGCAACATATCTTCATCGTAGTAGAGGAAGCAGTCGTAGATCATAAAAGGGTAACCAAGTTTAAGGACAGAAAAGGACGGCAAGTATAGAACGTTCAGAAGGGTAAAAACATAACCGGGATAATTATCCCCCGGAATCTTCTATCCGGGGGAGGGGGTATCATCACAGCACTAACTCGGTTTTCGTGATACTGACCTGTAGCGATTCCAACGCCTTCCTCGCACAGCTCAACACATGTTCACACTGCTCAATGGTGATGGTTAGCGGTGGCTCGATACGAATAGTTTTCGCATTGTTGAGCGTCCCGGCGACCAGAACCTGCTGGCGGAACATTACGCTTGCAAAGTTATAGCCAATTTCGTTGTCGCTAAACTCAAGGGCAATCAATAAACCTTGTCCACGCGCATCAACGACCAAGTCCGGAAACTCACGTTTCAGAGCCTGGAAGCCATCCACCAACAGTTGCCCTTTCTGTTGTGCTTGAACCGGAAGATTTTGCTCAAGCAGAACATGGATTGTGGCAAGTGCCGCCGCACAGGCTAACGGGTTGCCACCAAAAGTTGTGGTGTGCAGGAAAGGATTATCAAACAGCACAGAGAAAACTTCTTCTGTCGCAACGGTTGCGCCAATCGGCATTACACCGCCACCTAATGCTTTGGCGAGGCATAAAATATCAGGCTGCACGTTCTCGTGTTCGCAGGCGAACATTTTTCCCGTGCGTCCCATACCGGTTTGCACTTCATCGAGAATAAGCAGGGCGCCAAATTCATCGCAAAGCTTACGAACCGCAGGTAAATAACCCAAGGGTGGAATAATAACGCCACCTTCTCCCTGGATAGGTTCAAGGAGAACGGCAGCGACATCATCACCGCTTTTACGGCATTCGCTGAGTTCTGTGCGTAACGCGTCGATATTGCCAAACGGTACATGTCTAAAGCCCGGAAGTAACGGCATAAATGGTTTACGGAAAGCCGCTTTTGCTGTTGCTGACAATGCCCCGAGAGATTTGCCATGGAACGCGCCACCGGCGGCGATAAAGGTAAATTTACCGCGTGGGGATTGATAGGCTTTGGCGAGTTTAATCGCCGCTTCAACTGATTCTGTACCGCTATTACTAAAGAAGCTGTACTTGAGTTTACCCGGAGTGAGTGTCGCAAGAGTTTTGGCTAGCATCGCTCGTAGGGGATCGAGCAGCTCCTGACTGTGCAGGGGTTGTTTTTCGAGCTGATGCTGTACGGCGGATACCACTGTTGGATTACGGTGCCCCACGTTAAAAATGCCGAACCCACCCAGACAATCTAAATATTCCTTACCCTGGGTGTCGACA
>DATERH010000352.1:0-5831 GCA_035271785.1 Buttiauxella sp. | reverse complement strand
AAAATAACCTATGACCTGCTGGCGGTCCTTTTGGTTTATTAGTTAAGTTGTATATACGACCCTATACGTTCATACAAATTGATGCCATCAGGATGTCACTATGTCGCTGCAAAAAAAGCTTTGCTGTCTTACTCCAGGGCGTGTAACCCTCGCCACACTTCGTGAGATCTACCATGGTACCGTCACGCTGAGTCTTGATCCCCAGGCCATTGATGCGGTTAAAAAGGCGCAACAAACCGTTGAGGCCATCGTCAATCATGGCGATGTGGTTTACGGCATTAATACAGGTTTTGGCAAACTGGCGCAAACCACCATAGCAAAAGACCATTTAGCAGAACTGCAACGTAATCTGGTGCTTTCGCACAGCGTCGGGCTTGGAAAACCGCTGCCAGACGATGTGGTGCGTCTGGTCATGGCTAGCAAAGTCATTAGCCTTGCGCGGGGTCATTCTGGCGTGCGTATGAACGTTATCGACAGTTTATTGCGTCTGTTTAATGCCGGTGTGATGCCTGTTATCCCGGAAAAGGGTTCGGTTGGCGCATCGGGCGACCTCGCACCGCTGGCGCATCTTTCGTTGATGTTGCTGGGCGAAGGGAATGTGCGTATTAACGGCGAAGAGGTACCTGCCGTCGAGGGGCTAAAAATGGCAGGTGTCGAGCCGCTTGTGCTCGGGCCAAAAGAGGGACTGGCGTTACTCAACGGTACTCAAGTTTCCACAGCACTGGCGCTGCGTGGCCTGTTTGAAGGCGAAAAAGTCTTTGGTGCAGGCCTGGTGGCCGGTGCGTTATCCCTCGAAGCGATTAAAGGTTCTGTAAAACCGTTTGATGCACGAATTCATGAAGCGCGTGGGCAAACTGGGCAGATTGATGTTGCAGAAGCTGTCAGAGCGCTATTAGCAAACAGTGAAATTGTCGATTCCCACCAGCATTGCGGACGCGTGCAAGACCCGTACTCCATTCGTTGTGTACCGCAGGTGATGGGCGCATGCCTGGATAACCTGCGCCACGCGGCACGTGTCCTGCAAATTGAAGCCAACGCGGCATCTGATAATCCACTGGTATTTAGTGAAACGAGTGAGGTCATTTCTGGAGGGAATTTCCATGCCGAACCCGTGGCATTTGCCGCCGATATCATCGCGCTGGCTATCGCCGAGATTGGTGCGATTTCCGAGCGCCGTCTGGCATTGATGTTGGATACCGGGCTTTCCGGCTTGCCGCCATTCCTGGTGAAAGAGGGCGGGATCAACTCCGGATTTATGATTGCGCAAGTCACGGCCGCAGCACTGGCCTCTGAGAACAAATCTCTGGCACATCCAGGCAGTGTCGACAGCCTCCCAACCTCGGCAAACCAGGAAGATCACGTTTCTATGGCAACCTACGCGGCACGTCGCCTGGGTGACATGTGCTTCAACACTGCCGCTGTGGTGGGCATTGAAGCAATGGCTGCTGCTCAGGGCGTTGAGTTTTCTCGCCCGCTACGCAGTTCGCCATTAATGGAGCAAGTTTTCAGTGGTATACGTCAGCGCGTCGCATTTCTCGATAAAGATCGCTTACTGGCTCCTGATATTGAAAGCATGCGCCAGTGGGGGGCTAGCGGTGAGCTGCCTGCTGTCGTTACCCAACTGTTTCCTTCTACATCGGCCTGATGCCGGGAGCTATGATGACTGAATCTGTAAAACAGGCGGTAGCCCGCACGGTACGTGCGCCCCATGGCAGCACCTTGCATTGTGCAAACTGGTTGATTGAAGCGGCTTACCGCATGATCCAAAACAATCTTGACCCGGATGTCGCCGAACGCCCTGAGGATCTGGTGGTGTATGGCGGGATCGGCAAAGCGGCGCGTAACTGGGCGTGTTTCGAGCAGATCCTCGCTTCATTACGCACCTTGAAAGCCGATGAAACACTGCTGGTGCAATCCGGTAAACCGGTGGGGGTTTTCCGTACACATGCTGACGCGCCGCGTGTGTTAATCGCAAACTCCAACCTCGTGCCGCACTGGGCTACCTGGGATCATTTCCATGAGCTCGATAAAGCCGGATTGATGATGTACGGCCAGATGACCGCGGGGTCGTGGATATACATCGGCGCGCAAGGCATCGTACAGGGCACGTTTGAAACCTTTGCTGAAGCTGGGCGCCAGCATTACGGCGGTGATTTGCGCGGGAAATGGATCCTGACCGCAGGGCTCGGAGGAATGGGGGGGGCGCAGCCTTTGGCTGGCGTATTGGCGGGTGCTTCAGTACTGGCGATTGAGTGCCAGGAATCGCGTATAGATTTCCGTCTGCGCACCCGTTATCTCGACTATAAAGCGACAAATCTTGATGAAGCGCTGGCGATTATCGAACAAGCCAATGCAGACAAGAAAGCCATCTCCGTGGGCCTGTTAGGAAATGCGGCTGAAATTCTGCCAGAGTTGGTGAAACGAGCCAAAGCGGGTGGGATCAGGCCGGATATTGTGACTGATCAAACCTCGGCACACGATCCAATCAACGGATATTTGCCGCTGGGATGGACTGTTGAACGTTGGGAAAGTGAACGTGGATCGCTGCCGAAAGCGGTAGAAAAAGCGGCGCGGCAATCTATGGCAGTACATGTGCAGGCGATGCTCGATTTCTGGGAAATGGGCGTGCCAACGGTGGATTACGGCAACAATATCCGCCAGGTAGCCTTTGATGAAGGAGTGATGAATGCCTTTGATTTCCCGGGCTTTGTTCCGGCGTACATCCGCCCGCTGTTCTGCGAAGGTAAGGGGCCATTCCGCTGGGTTGCGCTATCTGGTGACCCAGAAGATATTGCGAAAACCGATGCCAAACTCAAAGAGTTGTTCCCGGATAACCACAATCTGCATCGCTGGCTGGATATGGCGCAAGAGCGCATTGCATTCCAGGGCTTACCGGCGCGTATTTGTTGGTTGGGTTTGGGTGAGCGCCATCGTGCAGGGCTTGCGTTTAACGAAATGGTGCGTAACGGCGAATTGAAAGCGCCAGTGGTCATTGGCCGTGATCATCTGGATTGTGGATCGGTTGCGTCACCTAACCGCGAAACCGAGTCGATGAAAGACGGATCTGATGCCGTTTCTGATTGGCCTTTGCTGAATGCACTACTTAATACCGCCGGCGGCGCCACGTGGGTGAGTTTGCATCATGGCGGTGGCGTGGGAATGGGCTTCTCACAACACGCAGGCGTGGTGATTGTTGCCGACGGTACCCCAGAGGCTGATGTGCGCTTAGCACGCGTCTTATGGAATGACCCTGCGACAGGCGTGATGCGCCATGCTGATGCGGGTTATGAAGACGCGATTGAATGTGCCAAAACGCATGATTTACAACTGCCTATGCTCTAAACACATCACGCAAACATTCGGGTTGCAGCAAGGCGGCAAAGGAGCAAATCCCCAGGAGCTGACTAAAGTAAGTGACTGGGGGGTGTGAGAGCAGCCAACACAGTTGCAGCTCGAAGTATGAAGCGTTAACCATACCGCCGGGTCGCGAGCCAGCAGAGCAGCGACCCGCCCACCACCATCGCCACACCTTGCCAGAAAGCCCATCCCGGATGTAAACCTAACCACAAACTGGCGATTAACGCCGAAAGCACCGGTGTGAAATAGGATGCGGTGGCAAGCAACGTCATATTCCCACGCTGAATCCCATGATTCCACGAAGAGTAGGCCACTGCTGTAGAAATGCCCATAAACAAAAGTTGCAGTGAAGACGGCAGTGTAAAGTGAATCGGGGCTTCGCTAACGAAGGCAAACTTCACCCATAGCACCACGGCGGTTGCGCAGAAAAACAGTGACACTCCGTTTTTCCCACCGCTATAGCGGCGCGTAATGTTGCAGTACAACGCCCAGATGAGTGCGGCGGCAAAAGCCAGTCCGTAAGCCAGCGGGTTATCAAGAATGTTGTGCCACATCTGCGACGGCGACCAGTCGCTATCACCTTTCATCACCTGAACGATACCCATAAGGGAAAGCGCCAGTCCTGGCCAGAGCCATGAATTGCTGCGCTGTTGGTTGATATATAGTGCGAGAAGAATCGTCAGGCTCGGCCACAAATAGTTAATCATCCCCAGTTCTAACGATTGGTTGCGGTTGTTTGCCAGCCCGATTGCCAATGCGAAGCTGATTTCATAAGTGATAAATAAACTGCCGCCAATCCATAAATAACGGGTCGGGATTTCACGAACTTTGGGTAAACCCCGCGCAAGGCACAGGCAAAGAGCACTTATGGTATAAATTAGCGCGGCACCCCCAACGGGGCCAAAATGTTCGCTGATACTGCGTAATAAACCAACCGAGGTACTCCAGAGGAGGATTGCCAGTAAGCCAAAGGCCGTGGCGCGTTTTGCAGAGCTGTCCATGGGGTCCCAGAATGTAACGAATATAGGATGTCGCTGCCGCTAATCCGACCTAAAGAGGGATTAGCGGCAGCGACATCCACCTGGTGTGGATCTATTTCTTCCAGAAATCGTCAAACACCGTAATCGGTGGGCGACGCTTGTGCTCAGTTTTTAGATACCAGCCTTCAATGATTTTGCTGGTGGCTTCATCTAAGGTTTTACCTTCCAGATAATCGTCAATCTGTTCGTAAGTGACACCCAGTGCGGCTTCGTCCGGCAGAGAAGGGCGATCATCTTCCAGATCCGCTGTTGGTGCTTTCTGATACAGGTGCTCCGGGCAACCCAGGGTTTTTAGCAGTGCTTTGCCCTGGCGTTTGTTCAGACGGAAAATAGGGTTGATATCGGTGCCGCCATCGCCGTATTTGGTGAAGAAACCGGTCACCGCTTCAGCGCCATGATCAGTACCCACGACCACGCCTTTGGTCATGCCTGCAATGCTGTACTGGGATTTCATACGTTCGCGGGCTTTTTCGTTGCCACGAATGAAATCGCTCAGTTCAATTCCCGCTGCACGCAGTGCATGTTCGCTCGCCAGCACCGCACCTTTAATATTCACGGTTAACACGCGATCAGGCTGGATAAATGTGATGGCGTCCTGGCAGTCTTGTTCGTCAGCCTGCACACCAAACGGCAAGCGTACCGCGATAAACTGGTAGCTGTCGTCACCGGTTTCGTCGCGCAGTTCGGAGATGGCCAACTGGCACAGCTTACCCGTCAGAGTGGAGTCTTGACCGCCGCTGATGCCCAGGACCAAGGACTTAATAAACGAGTATCTTTTCAGATACGACTTCAGAAAATCGACACTGACACGGATTTCGTGCTGTGAGTCGATTTGTGGTTTAACCCCTAATGCCTGGATAATCTCTTGTTGCAGAGCCATTTAACCCTCCGGTTACGGTGTACCTGTATATACCCGTCATACATCAAGTTGCATCTTTGTTGGCAGCGTTCACTCACCCGACAAATCTGCCGGGAGCAGATTTGAACGCTGTTCGCAGCGCCCCGATGGGGTGAAGCCCATGGATGGACCGAATAATCACTTACTTATGTAAGCTCATCGGAATTAACGAGAGATTCCTGTCTCTCGCCTGCGGCCAGCCATCGGTTGGTCAAATTCGTTCCCGACGAATTTGTCGTTCTCTTGCCGCCTCAATGCCACTCGAATTACTTTGGGTATAAGCCGATAGCAAAAGTCAGATTTGTTAAAACTACCCGTTTGCGGGGAAAACGACAAGACTCAAGCCTTCGTCCTGGAACTATTTGACGTGATTTAGAGCGATTTAACGCTAACATGGTGTTTTGTTTAAAATTCCTAAAATTTGTTCATTTGGTCTGCTTAGTTGAAAAATACGCTTTTATATTCCAGGCTTATCTAACACGCATGAGCAATTCCCTGAAAAACGAGGATAAAATATGAACAAGAATTTTGCAGGA
>DATERH010000351.1:0-5801 GCA_035271785.1 Buttiauxella sp. | reverse complement strand
GCGGTACTACTGACTGCCACACTGACGTCGGCTGGCATCATCTCGTTTGATGTAGCACTTTGTCTGGTGATTGGTGCCAACCTCGGCTCTGGTCTGCTGGCGATGCTCAATAACAGCACCGCAAATGCAGCGGCTCGTCGTGTTGCTCTTGGCAGCCTGCTCTTCAAGCTGGTGGGCGGGGTGATTGTGCTGCCGTTCATTCACGTTCTGGCGGACACGATGCAAAAACTCTCGCAGCCAGAATCTGAATTGGTTATCTATTTCCATGTGTTCTACAACCTGATTCGCTGCCTGGCGATGGTGCCGTTTGCCGGTGCGATGGCCCGTTTCTGCCGTAGCATGATCAGCGAAGTGCCTGAACTTGATACGCGCATGAAACCCAAACATCTTGATGTCACCGCGCTGGATACCCCGGCGCTTGGGTTGTCAAACGCGGCGCGTGAAACCTTACGCATGGGGGACGTGCTTGAGCAAATGCTGGATACCTGGAGCAAGGTGATGCACGGTGAACCGCGCCAGGAAAAAGAGCTGCGTAAGCTCGCTGATGATGTTGATGTGCTGTACACCGCGATCAAGCTGTACATGGCACAGATGCAAAAAGAAGAGCTGGCGGAAGTCGAATCGCGTCGTTGGGCGGAAATTATTGAGATGTCGCTAAACCTCGAACAGGCAGCGGATATTCTCGAACGCATGGGTAGCGAAGTGGCAGATAAATCGTTAGCTGCACGTCGTGCGTTCTCATCTGATGGCCTCAAAGAACTGAATATTCTGCTTCAGCAGCTCACCAGCAACTTGAAACTCAGTTTGTCGGTATTCTTCTCCGCAGATGTAAACAGTGCTCGCCGTTTGCGCCGTAACAAACATCGTTTCCGTATTCTGAATCGTCGTTTCTCACATGCACACGTTGATCGCCTGCATCAACAAAACGTGCAGAGTATAGAAACCAGCTCGCTGCACCTCGGTTTACTCGGGGACATGAAGCGTCTGAACTCGCTGTTCTGTGCCGTCGCGTACAGCGTACTCGAGCAGCCCGACGATGATGAACGCGACGAATACTAATTTTCCTGAATGAATCATCTGTTTATAATCTGTTTCGTTAATAAATTGAAAATGGAATTTAATGATGAAGCTAAAACTAAAACAGATGTTGGCAGGCGTATTGTTTATTACAGTATTGGCAGGATGTTCGGCGCTTGACCGGACTGAACCGGTTCGCACACCACGCACGATAATTACCTCTCATGTCACGACTGAGCAGGTTAAGGATGCGATTATCTATGCTGGACAAGGGCGCGACTGGATTATGTCCGTAGCGGGTCCTGGGGTCATTAATGCGACACAAAATATTCGTAAGCACAGCGTCACCGTGCGCATTAATTACAGTGATAGAGATTACTCAATTAACTATGTTAACAGCGTGAATTTACTGGCCTCAGGTGGCGAAATTCACCGCTCGTATAATCATTGGGTTAATAACCTCGATAAAGACATTCAGAAACGGTTAGCCATTATTGCGGCAACCCCTGCAAAATAAACACCCCTCTACGGGCAATGAACTTCGCGTTTGTTGCCCGAGCCTGTTCGCATCGACACTCAGGTAAGGTATATTCCAGGTTTTACGGAGGAACCATGCTGACCAACTCATCTATACGACTGAACAAATACATTAGCGAGAGCGGTATCTGCTCCCGTCGTGATGCCGATCGTTACATCGAACAAGGGAATGTTTTTATCAACGGCAAACGCGCCGCGATTGGCGACCAGGTATTTGCCGGAGACGTGGTGAAGGTTAATGGTCAGCTCATTGAACCCCGTGACGAGGACGATCTGGTGCTTATCGCGCTGAACAAGCCTGTGGGTATCGTGAGTACCACCGAGGATGGCGAAAAGGACAACATTGTCGATTTCGTTAACCACAGCAAACGCGTTTTCCCTATTGGGCGTTTAGATAAAGACTCCCAGGGGCTGATTTTCCTCACCAACCATGGCGATCTGGTGAACAAAATTCTGCGTGCCGGGAACGACCATGAAAAAGAGTACGTTGTGACGGTCAATAAACCGGTCACTGACGAGTTCATTCGTGGCATGGGTGCAGGCGTTCCGATGCTGGGAACAGTAACCAAGAAATGCAAAGTGAAGAAAGAAGCACCGTTTGTGTTTCGCATCACATTGGTACAAGGCCTTAACCGCCAGATTCGCCGTATGTGCGAACACTTTGGTTATGAAGTGACGAAGCTTGAACGTACTCGCATCATGAACGTCAGCATGAAAGGGCTGCCGCTGGGTGAATGGCGAGATTTAACTGAAGATGAGTTGGTCGAGTTGTTTAAACTGATTGAGAATTCTTCTTCAGAGGCGAAGCCTGCAAAAAAACCAAAGGCCAAACCCGCCGTTGCAAAAAAACCGGTAAGTACAGGGCCAAAGAGCAGCGCGAAAACCCCGGCAGAGCTTGCTTCACGCAAACGCTTTGCTCAGCCAGGGCGCAAAAAGAAAGGGCGCTAGGTTAGCGCTTTCCGCGTGAATGGCTGTTGGCAGACCAGGAATAGGTGGCAGATGTATCTGGTTTTGCCGCTTTTTGCTTTTTGATCTGGCGAACTTTTTTAGCCGCCTGTTCACGCGCTTCCATTAATTGGTCGATATAGGTTTTTTTAACGTGGTTGATTTCTGAGTTTGTCAGGGGGCGACCATGGGCGATGCGTGCGCGGTCTAGCCGCGTTTTCAGTTCGCGCTGCTCGGCTTCGGTCATATCTTGCTGTGTCAGTCTTGATGTGGACATCATTGCGGCCTCTTATGAAGTGGCCTCCAGTGTAAAGCAAAGTGCCCGCTAGCTCAGTAAAAATCAGCTTCTGGTCGCAAAGTTAGCCGAATATGTTGGTAACTATGCACAGTTGTATTGGCAAATTTGTTAGCGTTTCGCTGAATTAAAAGTAAAAAGCCCGGTTTCCCGAGCTTTTTGCTAAATCAGTAATTCATCAAGCGCGGCGCTTTTTCAACTGCTTATCTTTGTTTTCAGCAATCGTTTTGCCAGACCAGTAACCCGCCAGAAGCGAGCCGGACAGATTGTGCCACACCGAGAACAGTGCGCCAGGAAGGGCTGCCAATGGTGAGAAGTACATCTTGCCGAGAGCGGCCGCAAGGCCTGAGTTCTGCATACCCACTTCAATTGCCAGTGTGCGACAAGTAGACTCATCAAAGCCAAAGAGCTTTCCGCCCCAATATCCGCTCAGTAACCCAATACTGTTATGCAGAATGACCGCGATGATAACCATCAGACCAACCGATGCGATATGCGATGCCGAACCGGCTACCACGGCACTGATAATTGCCAGAATACAAAGCATCGAAAATGCGGGCAGCCAGGGTTCGACGCGCTTTACAAGGCGCGGGAAGAGGTGGTGCAAAATCAAACCGAGGCCAATTGGGATCACCACGATTTTCAGGATGCTCAGTAGCATACCCATCACATCCACTTGGATTTCCGCATCGACATACAAACGTGTCAGTAATGGGGTAGCAAAAACCCCGACCAGCGTGGACACAGAGGAAATGGTGACCGAGAGTGCCACATCGCCTTTTGCCAGATAAATCATCACGTTTGAGGCCGTACCACTCGCCACACTGCCTACCAGAACCATGCCTGCGGAAAGATCAGGCGGCATATTGAATAGTTTCGCCAGGACCCAGGCCGCCAGCGGCATGATCAGATAGTGCAAGAACGTTGCCGCCGCGACAGGGGCAGGACGTGATAACACTCGTTTAAAATCATCCAGGCGTAGATGCACACCCATGCCAAACATAATCAGCATCAAAAGCGTGCTGACCCATGGGCCAATGGGGGTAAACGTGCCGGGAATATAGAAGGCGAGTACAGACAGCAGCACCGCCCAGAGCGGGAACAGCCGGGTGAATACAGCGAGCATATTGAGATCCTTGCAAGTGTTGTGTTGTTTTATGGTTATAAAAATGCCGGGATCGAGCCCGGCATTTGGTATTCATTGCATGAGTTTAAAAATTATTCAAACAGATTGTGGTGAAGTTTTTTCACTACTTGTTCAACGTCATCGCCAGGCACCAGGAAGCACAGGTTATAGCTGGATGCGCCGTAGCAAATCATACGGATATTGAACGGATCGAGTACGCCAAACACCTCTTTGCCCACGCCACAAGCTTTGGATAAGTTGTTACCGATGATAGCGACCAACGCGAGGTTTTCTTCCACTTCCACACGGCATAGCGAGGAAAGCTCAGTCAGCAATGACGTGGTCAGCAGACTTTCATCTGTCGATGTTGAACCCGTGGTGTCCAGCGTCAGCGCGATGCTCACTTCGGACGTCGTAATCAAATCAACGGAAATATTGTGGTGCGCCAGAATATTGAAAACTTCCGCGAGGAAACCGTGAGCGTGCAGCATGCTCAAGCTATTCAGTGTCACCAGGGTTTGTTTGCGGCGAACAGCCAGAGCGCGGAACAACGGCGGATTGTCGGTTTCATTACATACGAGGGTTCCACCCGCTTTTGGATCTTTGCTGGAGCCGACAAATACCGGGATATCGCGGCGAACGGCAGGCAGTAATGTCGCCGGATGAAGGACTTTTGCACCGAATGTTGCCATTTCAGCGGCTTCTTCAAATGTGATTTTGTCGATACGTTTTGCTGATGGCACCATGCGTGGATCGGTAGTGTAAATGCCCGGGACGTCAGTCCAGATATCAACACGGATGGCATTTAACGCTTCACCCAACAGTGCGGCAGTATAGTCGCTACCGCCACGGCCAAGCGTGGTGGTGCGGCCTTTGGCTTCGCTACCGATAAAGCCTTGAGTAATCACCAGGGATTGTGCCAGACGCGGTTGAAGCTGCTGACTTGCCAGCTCCGCTAATGTCGCCACATCAGGTTCAGCGCGGCCAAAACGGTCATTGGTACGCATGATTTTGCGGATATCAAACCATTGCGCATCGACTTTGCGCTCACGCAGGATCTCAACAAACAGCAGCGTAGACATTAATTCGCCGTGGCTGACCAGTTCGTCAGTTAACGCGGTAGAAGTCGCCAGTGATGCCGCTTCAGCCAGAGTGGTGATGTTTTCAAGCAGGCGTTCAATTTCTTCGCGGATGATCTGCGGATTAGACAAACGTTCTACGATGTCATATTGAATTTTGCGAATAGCATCGAGCTTAACGAAACGCTCCGTCGCTTCCAGGCCTTGCGCCAGCGCAACCAGCAAATTGGTGATACCCGCAGAAGCGGAAAGTACCACTACGCGAACATTTTCATCGGCAAGCACCACGTCGGCGCTGCGATTCATTGCGTCGTAATCAGCAACGCTGGTGCCGCCAAATTTGGCGATAACGGTTTGTGGGTAAGACATTACAACCTCGTGTCAGGGAGCAATCCGTCATTCTTCAGGCTGCATCTTTGTTGGATGCACTCGAATAAATCCGGGGTAATGGCATTAAATTTTTCAGCCTTGGCACAAGGGGGGATCGAGAAAGGGGCAGACGTAGAAAAGAAAACCTGAACTACGGATACACCCAGAAGCGCCCCACCTTGTCTACCCAGAGTCTGTACATCACAACGCAATGTGTCCGGGTATAAACGTCCGACTGCCGAACGTTTTGGTGACAACCCAAGGGATTCAGCCCTTGTAGTCGATAACATACGCTGCCATACGCATATTATCTCGGCGTCGCTCCCCCTCCTGTGTCGTCTGCGGATTGGCTCCTCAAACACGATACCTGGGCGACGCGCCTCTTCTGGCTTACTCACAAGTGAGCAAGTAGCCGTATACAAATAAAATGTAA
>DATERH010000350.1:0-7815 GCA_035271785.1 Buttiauxella sp. | reverse complement strand
ATTGCCATTACTTTACCCTCTCGAACATTAAGTCCCATACGCCATGACCAAGACGATGGCCACGTTGTTCAAATTTGGTCACCGGACGTGAATCCGGGCGCGGTACGTAGTCGTTACTCTGCGACTGGTTTTGATAATCGTCGATAGAGGACATCACTTCGAGCATGTGTTCGGCATAAGGTTCCCAGTCAGTCGCCATATGGAACACGCCACCCAGTTTCAGTTTGCTTTTCACCAACTCGGCAAACGGCACTTGAACGATACGGCGTTTATTATGACGTGCTTTGTGCCATGGATCAGGGAAAAAGAGCTGAACCATAGATAAAGAATTGTCAGGAATCATTTTTTGCAGCACTTCAACCGCGTCGTGACACATCACGCGCAGGTTCTCAACGCCCTCTTCATGAGCAGTCGCGAGACATGCACCTACGCCTGGCGAGTGTACTTCAATGCCCAAAAAGTTCTGCTGTGGATTAACTTGAGCCATCGTGACAAGCGAAGTTCCCATGCCGAAACCAATTTCCAGCGTCACTGGCGCTTCGCGACCAAACAGAGCAGTAAAATCAACCGGCGCGTCTTGATATTCAACGCCCATCACCGGCCAATAGTTTTCCAGTGCGAACTCCTGCCCTTTAGTCAGGCGGCCCTGGCGGCGCACAAAACTACGAATCCGGCGCATTGCACGGCCTTCTTCATTAAATTCCGGTGAGATGACGTCATTTTTCATGGTGTTCAGGCTTTGAGTTAGTGTTCGGGAAACGGGCATTATCCAAAGTTAATGATGAGAAGCAAGCACCAGAAAGTTCCAGTTTACAGCACGGAGCCGTCTGTGCTGGAATCAGCCCCCTATACCCAAGTTACTTCAAGATGCAGGTAGGCGGCAATCGAGCGAATCCCGATGAGCTTACTTGAGTAAGTGATTCGGGTGAATGAGAGCAGCCAACACCCCTGCATATTGAAGGGCGACGGGTATAAATCACACACTTATTATCGGATGGCCTGGCACAATGACACAAGCGCCGCAATTTCCCAACCAGGTTCTCGACTGGTACCAAAAATACGGGCGCAAAACCCTGCCATGGCAACTCGAAAAAACGCCTTACAAAGTATGGCTGTCTGAGGTGATGTTGCAACAAACGCAAGTTGCTACCGTCATTCCTTATTTTGAACGCTTTATGGAACGCTTCCCGACAGTCATCGATCTCGCCAATGCGCCGCTAGATGAAGTGCTGCACCTATGGACCGGACTGGGTTATTACGCTCGCGCCCGTAACCTGCATAAAGCCGCACAAATGGTGGCAAATCAGCACAATGGCGTGTTCCCTGAAACCTTTGAAGAGGTTTCAGCACTTCCCGGTGTGGGGCGTTCTACCGCAGGTGCGATCCTTTCACTTTCACTGGGTAAACATTTCCCGATCCTCGATGGTAACGTGAAACGAGTTCTCGCACGTTGTTACGCCGTTTCTGGTTGGCCGGGCAAAAAAGATGTTGAGAAAAAGCTTTGGGACATCAGCGAACAGGTGACACCCGCTCAAGGTGTTAGCCAATTTAACCAGGCGATGATGGATCTGGGCGCAATGGTTTGTACTCGCTCAAAACCAAAATGTGAACTTTGCCCAGTCAATAATATTTGTCTGGCGTATGCAAATAATAGCTGGGCGAGCTATCCTGGCAAAAAACCCAAGGTGACAATACCCGAGCGCACCGGCTATTTCCTGATGATGCAGCATCAAGAAAGTATTTTACTTTCCCAGCGCCCGGCCGTAGGTCTTTGGGGCGGTTTGTACTGCTTCCCGCAGTTCGAAACCGAAGTGCAGTTACACGACTGGCTAGTACAACGCCAAATTCCAGCAAATAATCTCACGCAATTAACTGCATTCCGTCATACTTTCAGCCACTTCCATTTGGATATTGTCCCGATGTGGCTCCCCGTGCTTTCATTTAGCGGGTGCATGGATGAAGGAACCGCTCTCTGGTATAACTTAGCGCAGCCTCCGTCCGTAGGACTGGCCGCCCCTGTAGAGCGTTTATTACAGCAATTACACGCCGAGCCGGTGGTACTGATACCCGACCGAGCCGTTGAAGAGGATGAATGATGAGCAGAACTATTTTTTGTACTTACCTGCAACGTGACGCAGAAGGCCAGGATTTCCAACTTTATCCGGGCGAACTGGGCAAACGTATTTATAACGAGATCTCTAAAGAAGCGTGGGCTTTGTGGCAGACCAAACAAACCATGCTCATTAACGAACGAAAAATGAGCATGATGAATCCAGAGCACCGCAAAGAGCTGGAAGCTGAAATGGTCAACTTCCTGTTCGAAGGCAAAGAAGTCCACATCGAAGGCTACACGCCGCCAGAAAAATAAAAATACAGGGGGCCATCGCCCCTTATGCAAACCCAACAAACACACCCGAAACGATGAAAAAATTTCTCGCGCTAGCTCTGGTTGTCCCGTTGCTCATCTCATGTTCGAGCAAAAAAGAAAACGCCTATAACGAGGCTTTTGTTAAGGACACCAATGGTTTCGATATTTTGATGGGGCAATTCGCTCATAACATTGAAAATATCTGGGGCATTAAGGAAGTGTTGATTGCGGGTCCTAAAGACTACGTGAAATATACCGACCAATACTTGACCCGTAGCCACATCAACTTTGACGAAGGTACGATTACCATCGAAACCATTGCCGGCACCGAACCGGCCGCACACTTGCGTCAGGCAATCATTAACACGTTGCTGATGGGTGACGATCCGGGGTCTATCGATCTTTATTCCGATGCCAACGATGTGGTTATCTCCAAAGAACCGTTCCTGTATGGCCAGGTCCTTGATAACACCGGCCAGCCGATTCGCTGGGAAGGGCGCGCGTCAAAATTTGCTGATTACCTGCTACAAACACGCATGAAAAGCCGCAATGCCGGGCTGAAAATTGTTTATAGCGTGACCATCAATCTGGTACCAAACCACCTTGATAAACGTGCACATAAATACCTTGGCATGGTACGCAAAGCTTCGAAGAAATATGGTGTCGATGAATCCATGATCCTGGCAATCATGCAAACCGAATCGAGCTTTAACCCGTATGCAGTAAGCCACGCAGATGCACTGGGTCTGATGCAGGTTGTGCAGCACAGCGCAGGGGTTGATGTCTTTAAATCCCAAGGCAAATGGGGCAAACCAAGCCGCAGCTACTTGTTTGATCCTGAAAGTAATATCGATACCGGTACGGCTTATCTGGCGATTTTACAAGACAGCTATTTGAGCGGAATTGATAACCCAACCTCGCGTCGTTATGCAGTGATCACCGCGTATAACGGTGGTGCGGGCAGTGTGCTACGCGTGTTCAACAACGATAAGAACCGTGCGTACAGTATTATCAACAGCATGACGCCAGGCGATGTGTACCAGACACTGACCACACGCCATCCTTCAGCGGAATCACGTCATTATTTGTACAAAGTGAATACCGCACAGAAGGCCTATCGTCGGCGTTAATCCTCTGTTTGTTGTATCTCCTGTCATTCATTTTGGCGGCGGGAGATACAACGCCCCCTGTTTTCCACACCTCAATGAGCAAAAAATGCAAACCCGGTCACTATTCTCGAATGTAACTTGAGAATGTTTTCATTTATTTGCTGAATGTACCAAAAATAACCTCCCAGCACTGCTAATGTTACAATTACAACATATAGAAACAGATATGTGATAAATACAACATTCTATAGGACAATTCTGTGAGGAAATTTTCATGAACCTTAAGCTGCAGCTTAAAGTACTTTCGTTTCTGCAGTTCTGCTTGTGGGGAAGCTGGCTGACCACGCTCGGCTCATACATGTTCGTCACCCTCAAGTTTGATGGCGCGGCTATCGGCGCGGTATACAGTTCATTGGGTATTGCGGCGGTATTCATGCCAACGCTGCTGGGTATCATTGCGGACAAATGGATTAGTGCGCGCTGGATCTACGCGGCCTGTCATTTGGTAGGTGCCATCACATTGTATTTCGCAGCCCAGGTTACCTCACCGAGTGCGATGTTCGTTGTGATTTTGCTGAACTCGCTCGCATACATGCCAACGCTTGGGCTGGTGAATACGATTTCTTACTACCGCCTACAATCCGCAGGATTGAATATCGTAACCGACTTCCCACCGATTCGTATTTGGGGAACCATTGGCTTCATCTTCGCCATGTGGGGTGTGAGTTTCTCAGGTTTCGAATTAAGCCACATGCAGCTTTATATCGGCGCAACTTTGTCATTAGTGTTAGCTATTTTCACCCTGACACTGCCACATATTCCCGTTGCTAACGCGCAGAAAAACCAAAGCTGGAGCTCGATGTTAGGGTTGGACGCGTTCGCACTGTTCAAAAACAAGCGCATGGCAATTTTCTTTATCTTCTCCATGCTGTTGGGTGCTGAGCTACAAATTACCAATATGTTTGGTAATACCTTCCTACACAGTTTTGATCAAAACCCGCTGTTCGCTGGCAGCTTTATTATCGAGCATGCGTCAGTACTGATGTCTATTTCACAAATATCTGAAACCGTATTTATCCTGACTATCCCATTCTTCCTGATTCGTTACGGCATCAAGAACGTGATGCTTATCAGTATCGTCGCGTGGATGCTGCGCTTTGGATTGTTTGCCTTTGGCGACCCAACACCAATGGGTACGGTATTGCTGGTATTGTCGATGATTGTCTACGGTTGTGCCTTCGACTTCTTCAACATCTCCGGCTCTGTGTTCGTTGAACAAGAGGTTAAACCAGAGATTCGTGCCAGCGCTCAGGGCATGTTCCTGATGATGACCAACGGGTTTGGTTGCATCCTGGGCGGGATTGTCAGCGGGAAAGTGGTGGAGAACTACACTACGGCTGGGATCACCGACTGGCAAAGCGTCTGGCTGATTTTCGCCGGTTATTCACTGGTGCTGGCCTTCGCCTTCATCGCACTATTCAAATATAAACACGTCAGAACACCAGCGGCCATCCAGCCAGTGGCCTGATAGTTAATGCAACAGTTTCAATAGCCAAAATAATTCGAGGTGCAGTAAGGCGACCAGCCCGTGCACCCCAGTTACATAGATAACTCTGTAACTGGGGTGCACGGGCGCAGTCAACGCACCTACGACTTGAATTATGACGGGTATTTTATCATGTAGCCGTACAGTCGCTTAATTCCGTCTGCATCCGTTTCGCTATACACGCCCTGCAATTCCGGCGAGAAGCCCGGCAGCAAGTTCACACCTTCTTCCAGTGCAAGGAAATAGCGCAGCGCCGCACTTCCCCAAACTTCACCCGGCACCACACACAACACCCCTGGCGGATATGGCAATGCGCCTTCAGCAGCAATTCGCCCTTCTGACGCACTCAAACGCACCAGTTCGACGTTGCCACGGATAAACTCACTGTTTGCATCCTGTGGATTCATGGCAACGGCAGGCAGGCTGGCTTTGCGGAACATCGCTTTTTGCAGATCCTTCACCGCAAAGCTGACGTAAAGATCGTGCACTTCCTGGCAAAGTTGACGCAGCGTGTAGCCTTTATAGCGTTGTGAATACTTCTGATAGATAGTCGGCAGTACGTCCGCCAATGGCGTGTCGTCTTCGATATGCTGCTCAAACTGTGCCAGCATCGATACCAGATGCGCCATTTTATCGCGGCTTTCAGCGGGTGTCAGCAAGAACAGAATCGAATTAAGATCCGCTTTCTCGGGAACAATACCGTTTTCACGCAGGTAGTTTGCGAGGATTGCCGCAGGGACACCAAATTTGGTGTACTGCCCGGTTTGGGGATCAATGCCCGGAGTGGTCAGCAGTAGCTTGCAAGGATCGACAAAATATTCATCCTGTGCATAGCCTTCAAAACCGTGCCACTTTTCACCTGGCTCAAAACTGAAGAAACGGCGTTCCTGGGCGATGACATCCGTTGGATGATCCTGCCACGGCTTACCCGCAACCACCGGTGGGATAAACGGTTTGATCATCGTGCAACTATTGATGATCGCTTTGCGTGCTTCGATCCCCTGCACCACGCATTCAGCCCACAGACGACGGCCACTCTCCCCTTCGTGAATTTTCGCATTCACATCAAGGGCCGCAAAAAGCGGGTAAAACGGGCTGGTTGACGCATGCAACATAAACGCATTGTTCAGGCGCTTATGCGGGCAAAAACGCGCTTGCCCACGCAGATGGTTATCTTTTTTGTGGATCTGCGAGGTCTGTGAAAAACCGGCTTGCTGCTTATGCACCGATTGCGTGACAAAAATACCTGGGTCATTCTCGTTAAGATCCAGCAGCAACGGCGAACAGTCAGCCATCATTGGGATGAATTGCTCGTACCCTACCCATGCGGAATCAAACAGAATGTAATCGCACAGATGGCCGATTTTATCCACTACCTGACGGGCATTATAAATTGTGCCGTCGTAAGTCCCAAGTTGGATAACCGCAAGGCGGAATGGGCGTTTTTCTTGCGCACGGTCTGGGGCAACTTCTGCAATCAGTTCACGTAAATACGTTTCATCAAAACAGTGCGCGTCTATCCCACCAATAAAACCAAACGGATTGCGAGCGGCCTCAAGATAAACCGGTGTCGCTCCCGCCTGGATCAACGCGCCATGATGGTTGGATTTATGGTTATTGCGGTCGAAAAGCACCAGGTCGCCTCGAGTCAGCAGCGCATTGGTGACGACTTTATTCGCAGCCGAGGTGCCGTTTAACACGAAATAGGTTTTATCCGCGTTAAAGACTTTGGCCGCAAATTTCTGGGCATGCTTGGCAGAGCCTTCGTGGATCAGTAAATCGCCGAGTTTAACGTCCGCATTGCACATATCCGCGCGAAACAAATTCTCGCCGAAGAAATCATAGAACTGGCGTCCCGCAGGATGCTTTTTGAAAAACTCACCGTGTTGGTGACCAGGGCATGCAAAGGTGCTGTTTTCCATCGCCACATACTTCGTCAGCGTATCGAAGAACGGCGGCAGTAGATTTTCTTCATAGCCAGAGGCCGCTGTTTCCAGCTCCAGATAATCCTGCTCTTTACCGGTTATCAGCCCAGTGATGCCTTCCTGCTCGCCTGCCCAGTCATCAGCTGCTAAAAAAACAGGAATCGAAAAGCCCGTGCGTTTGAGTAACGCCAGAATACCGCTGCGACTATCCGCCGCAGAAAGGACAACGGCGGCAATATCGGTAAAATCAGTGCTATCGAGCGAAACCACTTCACGATGTGTTTCAAGTGTGGCAACCACATCGTGGCTGGCGGCAATTTTCAAAGATTTCATATGCACAAATCCCAGAGGTCAAGGATGAGTGAGTGCCTTGTGGCACGGCAAAGGGAGCATTCCCCGGCGAATGTGTCTTGATGGTCTGATGGATAATTCCCACTCCGACCGCCAGACATCAGTAAAACCAGGCATCACCTGATTTTACTGTTGTCCTGCAGTGAGCGTGCGTGCCCTCACCGCATGGTGAGCAAGGGTCTTCGGGATACAGCAGAATAGTGAACGAGCGCCATCGAGAGATGTCGGTGAACATTGACTATAAACATCAATAAGCGCCCCGTTGTAGATGTGTGAAATTTCGCGCAATCATGGCACCTTCTGCACGAGGGTTCAAGACGATGCTGCTACCTGGAGCACATTATTCGTGCAAACGCACGGCTTATTAATACAAAACCGTTGACGCCAAACGGCCTTTACGGTTTAATGCGCCCCGTTGCCCGGATAGCTCAGTCGGTAGAGCAGGGGATTGAAAATCCCCGTGTCCTTGGTTCGATTCCGAGTCCGGGCACCACTATTTAAAGAAACCAGCCTAAG
>DATERH010000349.1:0-9244 GCA_035271785.1 Buttiauxella sp. | reverse complement strand
GTTGAAAAAATTTCGTGGCATGTTTTCCAATGACCTGTCCATTGACCTGGGTACCGCGAATACCCTGATTTATGTGAAAGGACAAGGCATCGTACTGAATGAGCCATCTGTCGTGGCTATTCGCCAGGATCGTGCCGGTTCACCTAAAAGCGTTGCGGCCGTAGGTCACGATGCTAAACAGATGCTGGGTCGTACCCCTGGCAACATCGCAGCTATCCGTCCGATGAAAGATGGTGTTATTGCCGATTTCTTCGTGACCGAAAAAATGCTGCAACACTTCATCAAACAAGTACACAGCAACAGCTTTATGCGTCCAAGCCCGCGCGTACTGGTTTGTGTGCCAGTTGGCGCAACTCAGGTTGAACGTCGTGCGATTCGTGAATCCGCACAAGGTGCAGGTGCTCGTGAAGTGTTCCTGATTGAAGAGCCAATGGCTGCGGCTATCGGTGCTGGCCTGCCAGTTTCTGAAGCAACCGGTTCTATGGTTGTGGATATTGGTGGTGGTACTACCGAAGTTGCCGTTATCTCTCTGAATGGCGTGGTTTACTCTTCTTCCGTGCGTATTGGTGGTGACCGCTTCGATGAAGCCATCATTAATTATGTACGCCGTAACTACGGTTCACTGATTGGTGAAGCTACAGCCGAACGTATCAAACACGAAATCGGTTCTGCATACCCAGGTGATGAAGTACGTGAAATCGAAGTTCGTGGACGTAACCTGGCTGAAGGGGTTCCGCGTGGCTTCACTCTGAACTCCAATGAAATCCTCGAAGCCCTGCAAGAACCATTGACGGGTATTGTGAGTGCGGTAATGGTTGCGCTGGAACAGTGCCCGCCAGAACTGGCTTCCGATATTTCAGAGCGCGGTATGGTTCTGACCGGTGGTGGCGCATTGCTGCGTAACCTCGACCGTCTGCTGATGGAAGAAACAGGCATTCCGGTAGTAGTTGCAGAAGATCCATTGACTTGCGTAGCCCGTGGCGGTGGCAAGGCACTGGAAATGATCGACATGCACGGCGGCGACTTGTTCAGCGAAGAGTAATCAGCCACACGTAAAAGGCAGTGACTATCACTGCCTTTTCTTGCTGGCCCTGGAATACGCATAGCCTATGAAGCCAATTTTTAGCCGTGGCCCTTCGTTGCAGTTTCGCCTTATTTTGGCGGTGCTGGTGGCGATTGGTGTCGTTATTGCTGATAGCCGTCTGGGTACGTTCAGTCAGATTCGAACGTATATGGATACTGCTGTCAGTCCTTTCTATTTTGTCTCAAATGGTCCCCGTGAATTGCTCGACAGCGTCTCGCAAACACTGGCATCACGCGATCAGCTAGAACTCGAAAATCGTGCACTGCGTCAGGAACTGATCCTGAAGAACAGCGAATTACTGATGTTAGGTCAATATCGTCAGGAAAACGCACGTCTGCGCGAATTGCTTGGCTCGCCTTTGCGTCAAGACGAGCAAAAAATGGTGACTCAGGTTATCTCAACCGTTAACGATCCTTACAGTGACCAGGTGGTTATTGATAAAGGTAGCGTGAACGGAGTCTATGAAGGCCAGCCGGTCATCAGTGATAAAGGTGTCGTAGGTCAGGTTATCGCGGTGGCGAAACTCACTAGCCGCGTATTACTGATCTGTGATGCGACTCATGCGTTACCGATTCAGGTCCTGCGCAATGATATTCGTATTATTGCTGCGGGTAATGGTTGTACCGACGATCTGCAACTGGAACATTTGCCGGCAAATACTGACATTCGTGTCGGTGATGTGTTGGTGACATCGGGTTTAGGCGGGCGCTTCCCGGAAGGTTATCCAGTGGGTGTCGTTTCTTCAGTGAAACTTGATACTCAGCGCGCATACACCGTTATTCAGGCTCGCCCAACTGCTGGCTTACAACGTCTGCGTTACTTGTTGCTATTGTGGGGTGCGGATCGCGAAGGGAAAACCCCGATGCCACCTGTTGAAGTTCATCGCGTAGCGAATGAGCGCCTGATGCAAATGATGCCGCAAGTTTTACCTGCAGCTAATTCTGTCGGGCCACAGGTTCCGATCCCACCACCGGCAACGGGCATTACGACGCCGGCTCCTGCAGGGAACACCGTTTCTCCTGTGCCTGCTACCCAGGGAGGGCAGTAGTGGGAAGTTACCGTAGCCAGGGCCGTTGGGTAATCTGGCTTTCTTTCCTCGTCGCCTTGCTGTTACAAGTAATGCCCTGGCCTGACGATTTAAAAATCTATCGTCCTGACTGGGTATTACTGATCCTGCTTTACTGGATTCTGGCGCTGCCACACCGCGTAAATGTTGGTACAGGTTTTGTCGTGGGTGCCATACTGGATTTGATCAGCGGTTCCACCCTTGGCGTACGGGCGTTATCTCTGAGCATCGTTGCTTATCTGGTGGCATTAAAGTACCAGCTATTCCGTAATCTCGCGCTTTGGCAACAGGCTTTGGTGGTTATGCTGTTGTCATTGATGACAGATGTCATTGTTTTCTGGTCTGAATTTATCGTTATCAATGTCACTTTCCGCCCAGAAATTTTCTGGAGCAGTGTGGTCAATGGTGTACTGTGGCCATGGATATTCTTATTGATGCGTAAAATTCGCCAACAATTTGCTGTGCAATAGGATTGAACATGACATCTTTGTATCTGGCATCTGGCTCCCCACGTCGTCAGGAATTGTTGACTCAGTTGGGCGTGCCGTTTGAGCGCATCATTACTGATGTGGAAGAACAGCGTCTGAACTTTGAGAGCGCACAACAGTATGTTGTGCGGCTGGCACGTGAGAAAGCACGGGCAGGCGTAGCACTCGCTCAGCATGACTTACCGGTTTTAGGTGCCGATACTATTGTTATCTACAATGGCAATGTGTTGGAAAAACCTAAAGATGAGCAACACGCGGCTGCGATGCTACGGATGCTATCCGGGAATCAGCACCAGGTCATGACGGCCGTTGCGCTGGCGGACAGTGAATCACTGCTGGATTGTCTGGTGACGACTGAAGTGACATTTCGTGCATTATCAGAACAAGATATCGCTGGTTACATTGCCAGTGGTGAACCCATGGATAAAGCAGGTGCATACGGTATTCAAGGGCTTGGTGGCTGTTTTGTCAGGAAGATAAATGGCAGCTACCATGCGGTAGTCGGTCTACCACTAGTTGAAACCTATGAATTGCTGAGCAATTTTCACGCGTTGCGTGATGGACGAGGAAAACATGACGGCTGAATTGTTAGTCAATGTGACCCCATCGGAAACTCGAGTGGCTTACATTGATGGTGGAATACTGCAAGAGATTCATATTGAACGCGAGGCTCGTCGCGGGATCGTAGGGAATATCTACAAAGGTCGTGTTAGCCGGGTACTTCCGGGGATGCAGGCGGCATTTGTAGATATTGGCCTTGATAAGGCAGCGTTTCTTCACGCTTCTGACATCATGCCACATACTGAATGTGTGGCGGGCGAAGAGCAGAAAAACTTCACAGTACGTGATATTTCCGAACTGGTACGCCAGGGTCAGGACTTAATGGTTCAAGTGGTGAAAGACCCGCTGGGTACCAAAGGCGCTCGTTTAACTACCGATATCACGCTGCCGTCTCGTTATTTGGTCTTTATGCCTGGTGCTTCTCACGTGGGGGTTTCCCAACGTATTGAAAGTGAAGCCGAGCGTGAACGTCTTAAACGTGTTGTTAATGCGTATTGCGATGAGCAAGGCGGATTTATTATTCGTACCGCAGCCGAAGGCGTATGTGAAGACGATTTATCCTCAGATGCTGCTTACCTCAAGCGTGTCTGGACCAAGGTTATCGAGCGAAAAAAACGCAACAAAACCCGCTGCCAACTTTACGGTGAACTCGCGCTGGCACAGCGTGTGTTGCGTGATTTTGCCGATGCGGCTCTTGACCGAATTCGTGTCGACTCTCGTCTAACCTACGACATGCTGCTGGAATTTACCGCAGAATACATGCCGGAAATGCACGAGAAAATCGAACACTACAGTGGTCGCCAGCCCATTTTTGACCTGTTCGACGTTGAGAACGAAATCCAACGTGCGCTGGAGCGAAAAGTTGAGTTGAAATCAGGTGGTTACCTGGTTATTGACCAAACTGAGGCGATGACGACTGTGGATATCAATACCGGGGCTTTTGTTGGCCACCGCAATCTTGATGACACTATTTTCAATACGAATATAGAAGCGACACAGGCCATTGCTCGCCAGTTACGTTTGCGTAATTTGGGCGGAATAATCATTATTGATTTCATTGATATGAGTAATGAAGATCATCGCCGACGCGTGCTGCATTCCCTCGAACAAGCGTTGAGTAAAGATCGCGTGAAAACCAGTATCAATGGTTTCTCCCAGCTCGGTCTGGTAGAGATGACGCGCAAACGCACGCGTGAAAGCGTTGAACATGTGCTTTGCAACGATTGTCCAACTTGCCATGGACGCGGTACGGTGAAAACAGTTGAAACGGTGTGCTATGAAATTATGCGTGAAATTGTGCGCGTACATCATGCTTACGATTCCGACCGTTTCCTGGTTTACACTTCACCAGCAGTGGGGGAAGCGCTGAAAAGTGAAGAGTCCCATTCATTGGCCGAAGTGGAAATTTTCGTCGGCAAGCAAGTCAAAGTTCAGATCGAGCCGCTCTATAATCAAGAGCAATTCGATGTCGTTATGATGTAACTCGCTGCACGGATATACCCATCGCGCTTCAATATGCAGGGTTGTTGGCTGCTCTCGTTCACCCGGTCACTTACTGAAGTAAGCTCCTCGGGGTTCATTCGATTGCCGCTTACCAGCATCTTGAAGTAACTTGGGTATTGTGCTGATTTGAGTTCCGCTTCGGTGGTAAACAAGGAGATTTTCGTGAGGCGACTGCCCGGCATTCTGCTACTCACTGGCGCAACGTTGATCGTTATCGTCGCACTGCTGGTGAGTGGTTTGCGGCTGGTTTTGCCGCATCTCGATGCCTGGCGTCCGGCGCTGCTTGAAAAAATCGAGGCGATGACGGGGGCGCCCGTTGATGCCAGCCAGATCCAAGCGAACTGGGAAAATTATGGCCCAACTCTTGACGTCCGTAATATCAAAGCGGGTTTGAAAGATGGTGGTGAACTGAAGGTCAAGCGTGTCACGCTGGCGCTCGACCTCTGGCAAACTATTTTGCACGCCCGCTGGCAATTCCGCGACCTTACTTTTTACCAATTGCAGGTGCGAACCAATACCCCATTAAGTCGAAATAAAGGGGATAGTAAGCTCGAGCCGGGTAAAATCAGTGATCTCTTTTTACGCCAGTTCGATCACTTCGATCTGCGCGATAGTTCCCTTAGTTTCCTGACGATTTCCGGCCAGCGCGCCGAACTTACCATTCCGCAACTGACCTGGCTTAACACCAAAAAACGTCACCGTGCCGAAGGGCTGGTCAGCTTGTCGAGTTTTAATGGCCAGCACGGCCTGGCGAAAGTCAGGATGGATCTGCGCGACGAAAATGGCTTATTGAACATTGGCAAAGTCTGGTTGCAGGCTGAAAACGTTGACATGAAACCGTGGCTTGGCCGCTGGATGAAAGACAATATCGATTTACAGACCGCTAAGTTCACTCTTGAAGCCTGGATGGATATTAAAGCTGGTGATGTTGCTGGTGGCAGCGTCTGGTTGAAGAAAGGTGGTGCAAGCTGGGCCGGGAAAAACACCGAGCATCAGTTATCGGTTGATAATTTAATGGCACGCGTCAACCGTTCTGGCGCGGGCTGGGATCTTGCCATTCCTTCTACCAATATCACCCTTGATGGTAAAACCTGGCCTAAAGGTTCGTTGGCGCTTGCGTGGATTGCTCCTCAAAATGTCGGTGGCAAAGAGAGCGTACGGAGTGACGAGCTCCGCGTGCGTGCAACCAATATGGAACTGGAAAGCTTCAGCGGTTTATTGCCGATTGCAGAGAAGATTTCACCTGATTTCGGTGAGGTCTGGACCACGTTGCAACCCCGGGGGCACATTGATGTGCTGGCAGTGGATATTCCTCTTCAGCAGACCGAAAACACCCGTATGCAAGGGCGCTGGAAAGACGTGAGTTGGAAGCAATGGAAAAAGTTACCCGGTGTCGAACATTTATCTGGATCGATTACTGGCGGTGTCGGACACGGGCGACTTAATGCGCAGGTCCTTGATGCCAAAATGCCATATGTGGGCGTATTCCGCGCTCCACTGGAAGTTGAGCGTGCAGTCGCAACACTCGAATGGCAGAAAAATGCTGCGGGTTTCCAGCTTGATGGCAAAAACCTGGATGTGAAAGCACGTTCTGTTTGGGTCGCGGGTGACTTCCGCTACTACCAGCCGACAGGTGATGAACCTTGGCTTGGGATCTTAGCCGGAATCAGTACCCATAATGGGGCTGATGCCTGGCGTTATTTCCCTGAAAATTTGATGGGCAAAAAACTGGTTGATTACCTCAGCGGTGCGATTCAAGGTGGCGAGGCCGATAACGCGACCCTGGTATACGGTGGTAACCCTCGTCTTTTCCCTTATCGGAAAAATGAAGGCCAATTCCAGGTCTACGTCCCGTTGTACAATGCTAAATATGCCTTCCAGCCCGGCTGGCCTGCGCTAGAAAACTTTGATATTAGTCTGGATTTCATCAATAACGGTTTGTGGATGAAATCGGATGAAGTGAAACTGGGCGGTGTGACTGGGCGTAATCTGACGGCAGATATCCCGGATTACAAAAAGCAAAAACTGTTGGTTGATTCGGACATCAGTGGTCCAGGTAGTGCGGTAGGCCAATACTTCAAAGACACTCCACTCAAAAAATCTCTGTCAGCAGCACTTGATGAGCTCCAGATTGGTGGGGATGTGAATGCTCACTTACATTTGGATATCCCATTCAATGGCAAAATGACGACAGCCTCGGGTGACGTCCAGCTCAACAACAATACATTGCTGATAAAACCACTCTCGAGCACGCTGTCTAACCTGAGCGGTAAGTTCAGTTTTGTGAATGGTGATTTGCAAAGCGAGCCGTTAAAAGCCACTTGGTTTAACCAACCAATAGTTGTTGATTTCAATACTAAAACCGGTGAGAAAGACTATCAGGTTGGCGTCAATATGCTGGGAGACTGGCAGCCGACAAAAATGGGTATCTTACCTGAGCCAATCAGCAAAGAATTGAGTGGCAATGTACCCTGGAAAAGTGATGTGGCGATTACGCTACCTTATCGTGGAGAGGCTAATTATCAGGTCAACATCGCCGCGGATTTGAAGAATGTGAGCAGTCACTTACCAGCTCCAGTCGATAAATCAGCGGGGCAAGCGCTGCCGTTGAATATCACGGTTAAGGGCAATCTTGATAGTTTCAATCTGACGGGTAACGCTGGTACGGCAAATCATTTCTCCAGTCGTTGGCTGCTGAATAAAAAACTCACCCTTGACCGGGCGATTTGGGCAACTAACAGCCACACCGTTCCGCCATTACCTGCCAATGCCGGCTTAGAACTTGATCTTCCGGCAATGGATGGTGCGCAATGGTTGGCGTTGTTTAGCCACGGAGCTGTGGAAAGTGTCGGTAACTCGGCTGAATTCCCCACTAACATAACACTGCGCACGCCTTCACTGACGTTTGCTGGTCAGCAATGGAACAACCTAAGTCTGGTTTCCCATGCGATTCCAAATGGTAAACGCGTCGAAGCTCAGGGGCGTGAGGTGAATGGCTCGTTGACGATACAGGATAATGCGCAGTGGCGTGCAGTCATAAAATATCTCTATTTTAACCCAGACTGGGGCAATGCTACCGCCAACTCGACCACTGTCTCGCCATTGGAAGGCAAGAATTCAATTGATTTCAGTGACTGGCCTGATTTGCAGCTGCGCTGTACCGAATGTTGGCTTTGGGGGCAAAAATATGGCCGCATTGACGGTGATTTCTCTGTTAAAGGGAACACGCTGGAGCTGGAAAATGGTCTGGTCGATTCCGGCTTTGCAACCCTCACGGCTAGTGGCAAGTGGGTGAACAGTCCAGCGGAAGTTCGTACGTCTTTAAAAGGCAAACTACACGGTACCAAACTTGATGCGGCAACGAACTTCTTTGGTGTAAAGACACCGATTCAAGGGTCATCGTTTGATGCGGACTATGATTTACACTGGCGTGATAAACCTTGGAAGCCACATATTGCATCATTAAATGGGATCCTTCACACCAAATTGGGTAGCGGGAAAATTTCTGATCTGGGTACCGGGCATGCAGGACAACTGCTGCGTTTGGTCAGTGTCGACGCGTTGATGCGTAAACTGCGTTTCGATTTCAGCGATACCTTCGGCGAAGGTTTCTACTTTGACTCTATCCGCAGCACGGCCTGGATCAAAGACGGTGTACTGAACAGCGATGACACGCTGGTGGATGGCCTGGAAGCAGATATTGGCATGAAAGGCTCAGTCGATTTAGTCCAGCGTCAGGTCGACGTTGAAGCGGTCATCGCACCAGAAATTTCAGCCACGGTCGGCGTGGCGACGGCATTCGTGGTTAGCCCAATAATCGGTGCTGCGGTGTTTGCCGCCAGTAAAGTGTTAGGGCCGTTGTGGAGTAAAA
Source organism: Buttiauxella sp. (assembly GCA_035271785.1). Lineage (GTDB taxonomy): Bacteria > Pseudomonadota > Gammaproteobacteria > Enterobacterales > Enterobacteriaceae > Buttiauxella. The sequence goes on along the minus strand of DATERH010000349.1, from coordinate 671 downwards.
TCTCGTTACTGCGCTACCACATCACAGGATCGGTCGATAAACCACAAATTAATGAAGTGCTTCGTCAGCCAAGGTTTAAGGACGCTAAGTGATTTGACGTGCGCAGTTAATTACCGCAAGCTCAATATACCCGTCATACTTCAAGTTGCATCTTTGTTGGCTGCGTTTATTCGCCCGAATAACTTACTCATGTAAACTCATCGGGACTCATTCTCTTGCCGCCGCGATGCAACTCGAATTATTTAGGGTAATAGATATGCCTGTCATACTTCAGGGTGCCGCGACATATGTACCCTGAATGATAAAGGCACCAACCTTCAGTAAGTGATAAGAGTAGCGAAACGATGAGTCTGAACCTGGTAAGTGAGCAGTTGCTGTCTGCGAATGGCTTAACCCATCAAGATCTGTTTTCCATTTTGGGACAATTGTCCGAGCGCCGACTCGACTACGGGGATCTTTATTTCCAGTCCAGTTATCACGAATCCTGGGTGCTGGAAGACCGCATCATTAAAGATGGTTCTTACAACATCGATCAGGGTGTTGGCGTGCGTGCCGTTAGCGGTGAGAAAACCGGTTTTGCTTATGCCGACCAGGTCAGCTTGTTGGCACTGGAACAAAGTGCTCATGCCGCACGAAGCATCGTGCAGGAAAAAGGGAATGGGCGCGTACAA
>DATERH010000348.1:0-7318 GCA_035271785.1 Buttiauxella sp. | reverse complement strand
GGCAATCAGGCGATTGGCGGCCTGACGATTAATGACGGCACCATGCAGTTCAATGCCCAGGCACCGGATCAGATAACGGCAACCAGCTTTATCACGGCGAATACGCTGGACATCAATCACACCGGGACTGTGCGCCTGAATGTGCCGACACCGTTCACTCCGAGCCCACCGGACACCGCGAATACTACCAACTTGTTGATGGAAGATGAGGGAAATGCTGGCGTACAGTTAGTTAGCTCTGGTGATGTCAGCGGCAATGGTAGCGCACTTCAACTGGTGGATCAGAATGGCCAGGCTATTACGGCGGCTCGCCTGGTCGACATCAACCAGAATGGCAATATGGTGGCTAAGGGGACATACGACTACCGACTGACTTCTGGCACACAGAACGATGGTTTGTATGTGAGCTACGGCCTGAAACAACTGGATCTGCAGGCAGGCGAGACACTTACGCTTGCCCAGAATACTGGCGCGAGCGGTGCTTCAGCGGATATGTCAGCCAAAATAACCGGCACCGGTAATCTGGCCATTGATGCGCGTAGCGATGTTGTGTCTTTGACTAACGCCACCAACGACTATACCGGTGAAACCAGTGTTAATTCGGGGACATTGCAGGCAGGTAGCGATAACGCACTCGGCCAGACCCGCCAGTTAAACCTCGCGGATACGACAGTCTTTGATCTCAACGGCAAAACGCAAACCATTGGCACACTGAACGGTGGGGCCGGTTCAACGCTGAACATCAACAACGGCACCCTGAGTCTGAGCAATGGCGGCACCTCGGCAGGCACACTAACCGGTGCAGGCCAGTTGAATGTTAACGGCGGCACGCTGGATGTGCAGGGCGCGAATAACGCGCTGAGTGCGGCAACCCATATCGCGCAAGGGGCGAGTGTCCAGCTCAACAATGTTGAAGGCCTGGGCAGTAGTGAAATCACCACTATGGGTAAGCTGGTGCTGGATGGCGCCACCGGAACCATGGACAACACCATCCAGGGAACGGGTGAGTTGGTTAAACGCGGTGAAGGTGAGGCGATATTAACTGGCAAGACTGACTGGACGGGTAATACCCTGATTGATGAGGGTGAACTGACGCTGGATGGTTCGAAGGGCGGTGCGCAACTGGTCAGTAATGTCATCGGCAAAGACAACACCGTGTTGTCCTTGCGTAACGGTGCGACTCTGACAGGCTGGATTGACCCGACGGATGTGAATATTGACGCAGCCAGTACCTGGAACATGACGGCTGATTCTGTGGTCGATGATGTCAACCTCGCAGGTACGCTGCGTTATGTGCCTCCGGGTACCTCGCCAATGACAGCCGGCCGTACACTGACGGTGAATAACTGGAATGGCCAGGGCGGTACTATCGAACTGAATACGGTGCTGGGGGGTGACACCTCGGTAACGGATAAACTGCTGGTTAATGGTGATACCAGCGGGAACACCTTCATGAAGGTCAACAATGTGGGCGGCCAGGGAGCCAAGACGGTAGAAGGGATCCAGGTGGTGGACGTTAACGGTCAGTCTGACGGCACATTCACCAAGTCAGGGCGTATTGTTGCCGGTGCTTATGATTACAATCTGGTGAAAAAAGGCGCCGACTGGTTCCTCACAAGCCTTAATACAGCGGTTGAACCTGGCACACCAACGCCGACACCAACACCAACACCAACGCCGACACCGACACCGACACCGGGGGATAACGGCAGTCCAACGCTCCGTCCTGAAGGTGCTAGCTATACTGCGAATCTGGCGGCAGCTAACACGATGTTTGTCACCCGTTTGCACGATCGTCTGGGGGAAACCCAGTACACTGATGTACTTACGGGTGAGCAAAAAGTGACCAGCATGTGGTTGCGTCAAGTCGGCGGCCAAAACCGCTGGAAAGACAGCAGCGGGCAAACTGAAACCCAAAGTAACCGTTACGTCACACAGCTGGGCGGTGATATAGCCCAGTGGAGCTCGGATGGCTTGCAACGCTTGCACCTTGGGGTGATGGCGGGTTACGGTTTTAACGACAGTAATAGCCATTCCAACGTGACCGGATATCGTTCTGAAGGTTCTGTAGATGGCTACAGCGTTGGGCTGTATGCCACCTGGTATGAAAATGATGAGACACGACAGGGCGTTTATGTGGATAGCTGGGCCCAGTACGGCTGGTTTAACAATGATGTGAAGGGCGAAGATATTCAACCTGAGTCCTACAAATCAAGTGGGATAACGGCTTCGCTTGAACTGGGCTACACACATAAATTAGGTGAGTTTTCCGGAAGCCAGGGGTCGCTAAATGAATGGTTTATCCAACCTCAGGCGCAGGCCATCTGGATGGGTGTTAAAGCAGACGACCACCGTGAAAGTAATGGCACATTCGTGAGTGGTGAAGGCGACGACAACGTTCAGACTCGTCTGGGTGTTCGCACATACCTGAAAGGGCACAACAAAATAGATGACGGTAAAAATCGCACCTTCCAACCGTTTGTCGAAGTGAACTGGATACACAATACCGAAAGCTTCGGTACGCGAATGGATGGAGTCAGCATGAGCCAAAACGGAGCTAAAAACATCGGGGAAATTAAAACGGGTGTTGAAGGGCAGCTTAACTCACGATTCAATGTGTGGGGCAATGTGGGCGTACAGGTTGGGGATAAAGGTTACAGCGATACATCCGCAATGATTGGGGTGAAATACAGCTTCTAACTAAAGGTTTGTATTATTCGGCCAGAGAAACCAGCAACGTGTGTTGCTGGTTTTTTTATTCAATTAAAACCCAATCAAATTGGCTTGGTTTAAATATTAATCATGAAGATACAAATAGTTACCCAACATAATCTAATGGAAACTGCTATTGGCAAATGAGTGCCAAATCCTTGTTCAGCAAATAAGGGCGTAAATAACCCACAGTGTTGGATAACGGCAGTACATCGTCGTGAAGTTTGATATTTAAGACATCGTGGATGTAGGCACGACGGTGTTGAATGCGCTGCCAAACTTCTGGATACAGCGTAGCTAATTGCAGACGCAAAGACTCATCGGCAAGCGCAACGGTGTCTTCGATGCTGGCTCCCGCGTAGCCTTGTCGCGATGGGATGATATCGATTTGCAGCAACATTCCGCTGGATAACGCAATATCTGAAGCCGGATAAATCGGTGAGCACAACCATTCTTCATCAGCGACCAAATGTCCGGGATTCAGGTGCCAGTGGTATTCAGCCTTGGGTAATACGCGCTCAATCAGTTGATAAACTTCGTGGCCTTTCACGCCAACGTGCAGATGCTCAAGCCAATTCACCACCGCGCGATAATAAGGAATAGCGACGACATCGAGATAATCACTGACTTCATGATGAAGTTCGCTGGCATCGTTCACGACATACGCCGCGCGGCTGGTTAAACCCCCCTTGTAGCTGACGGTTAGCGAGAATTTATCGCCTCGCTGAATCTGTTTGTCCGATGGATACAGGTTCGCATTTTCAAAGCGATCACCTGTGGCGGCGATGGTCACAACATTATTGGCTTGCCCTTCGGCTGCCAGCAATGCGGCAATCGATTTTTCAGTTTTGCCTGGCTCGACTGCATTCAGTGCAGTCAGTGCGGCACTTGATGCGAGATTTGCGCCGTATTCATAATGGGCAATCTCGTTAGCATTATTGGTGATGCGAGCGCCATCGCGTGGCGAAATAAACAGACCTGTGGCATTCAGCAACTCACATGTGGAAGTGAGGGCGGTTTGAAGCGTCTGGAAAATAAAAGTGGGGATATCAAACAGTAAAGTGCTGTTATGGCCACTGTCAGTGAAAAGCTTCCAGCCTGCGATACCGACGCGTTGTTGCCCATTTAGCCCCGCCTGTTGCAGCACTTCGCTCAGTGAAAGAGTCGCGTCCATCGGTTGGTTGGGCAGAGAAAACCACGGTGCATGTACCACCCTGGCTGCCACTCGAGAGTGCTGCGCGAGTTTAAGGTTTTCATTGCCGAGCACCAACACCGCTTCGCCACTTTTGTGCAACACCAACAAACCTTCTTCAAATCGTGGGATGAAACCGGTCAGATACTCAAAATTCCCGCCATGCTCTTTGTCGGCATAAATCACTAATGAATCCAGATGCTGCCCCGCCATTCCCTGCAAGATTTTGCGTCGGCGCTGCGCAATAGTCTGGTCATTGAGTACAACGCTCGGAACGTTGAGGTAAATATCTGGCTGTTTAATTGTGGCAAGTGTGATTGGCATGGACATATAACTCCTTTTTCTCTTTCCCTGGATGAGCCTTAACGTACCACCCGGATAATTTTTCGCCTATCCCGGTAACCGTGTCTTTGGCCGGCCTGGGCCAAGTAAAACCGCCAGTTTGTTGCCGCCGTGAGTGGTTTCCATCAAAATTTTACACACGCTGGTGAGCGGGACTGAAAGTAACATCCCAATTGGGCCGAGCAGCCAGCCCCAGAACAGCAATGACAGGAACACCACGAAGGTCGACATCCCGAGGCCGCGGCCCATCATGCGCGGCTCGATGATATTCCCCAGAATCATATGCACCGCGAGGAACAGTGCACCGACCAGAATCATTTCGTACGTTCCGTTAAACAAAAAGGCCTGAATCATGGGCGGAATGGCAGAAATGACGGAACCAATATTAGGGATGTAATTCAATAAGAAGCCCAGCACGCCCCACATCAGAGCAAACTGCACACCCATTAGCTCCAGCCCAAGCCAGATGATTAATCCAGTCCATAAACTGATCAGCGTTTTGAGCGCCAGGTAATGCGTCACACCTTTAAGCGCGCGGTGCAGGCTGGTGATATGAAGTTTCGGATTGGAAAGGGCGAAGCGTAGTTTGTAGGGAACATGACGCACCTCAAAGAGCATAAACACCACGGTCATCACCAGCAGCAGAATGCTGGCCATCGCGCCTGAAAGACCGGTCATCAGCGTCGTGACATAAGACATCACTTTCTCGGAGTCCATGCGCTGCAACATGCGCTCGGGCGATAATCTGAGATGCATGAACGGGAGCAACTTTTCGACCTCGTGTATCTTCTGCGTCAGCATCTTGTTGTATTTCGGCAGCATCCCGATGAATTCGTTCATCGACGCTGCCAGCACACCTACCACCATGGTCAGTACAATCAGCATCACAAACACGACCATTGAAATGGCCAGCGGGCGGTTCACTCCTCGACGCAGAAACCAGGTAACCAACGGGTTAAGTACAATGGCAAAGAAAAGTGCCAATAACAGCTGGACGATGATATCTGCTGCTGCATGAATCCCGGCGAGAATAACCACCAGAGCGGCAAGTTTAAGCAGAATATGTAGCCCGGTTTTGTCGGGTTCAGGAGAGGGCATGAAAAGATCCTGTGTACGTGGGATGCTCTAAGTGTAGCGTCTCGTTTATTTCTCACGAGCAGGGTGAGTCTGAAAGTCTGTAGCTGAAATGTGAAAGCTGAAGTGGTTATACTGGGGAACGCAGTTTTAAAAGTGAATAGCCATGCCTGACCTCACCCCCATCCCCGCAGTAAGCAGTTTCCGTCTTAACCTACAGATTGTCTCTGTAGTGATGTTCAATTTCGCAAGCTACATGACGATAGGCTTACCGCTCGCGGTGTTACCGGGTTACGTTCATGACGTGATGGGTTACAGCGCGTTTTGGGCGGGGCTTGTGATTAGCCTCCAGTACTTCGCGACGCTACTGAGCCGCCCGCACGCCGGGCGTTATGCCGATATTTTGGGCCCGAAAAAGATCGTTATCTTCGGGTTGTGCGGCTGTTTCCTCAGTGGTGCGAGCTACATGCTGGCGGCGTTTGGCAGCGCATGGCCGCTCGTTAGCCTGGTATTGCTCTGTTTTGGGCGCGTGATTTTGGGGATTGGACAAAGTTTTGCGGGCACCGGGTCAACACTTTGGGGCGTCGGCGTGGTCGGTTCATTACACATCGGGCGCGTGATCTCCTGGAATGGCATTGTGACCTATGGCGCGATGGCGATGGGGGCACCGCTGGGGGTATTGTTCTATCACCTCGGTGGCCTTGAGTTGCTGGCGGGAATTATTATGGTGGTGGCGCTAATTGCGGGGCTGTTAGCACTTCCTCGTCCGGGGGTAAAAGCCACTAAAGGCAAGCCACTACCGTTTCGTGCTGTGCTTGGGCGTGTGTGGCCATATGGCATGGCGCTCGCGTTAGCCTCAGCGGGCTTTGGCGTTATTGCCACTTTTATCACCCTGTTTTATGACGCCAAAGGTTGGGATGGTGCGGCCTTCGCTTTAACGCTGTTTAGTTGTGCATTTGTGGGTACTCGCTTACTTTTCCCGAATGGGATTACCCGGCTTGGTGGTTTGAATGTGGCGATGATTTGCTTCTCGGTCGAGATTGTCGGATTGTTGTTGGTCGGTTTTGCCTCAGAGCCGTGGATGGCAAAAGCCGGTACATTTTTGACGGGGGCTGGGTTCTCGCTTGTGTTCCCGGCACTCGGCGTGGTGGCGGTCAAAATGGTGCCGCAGCAAAATCAGGGTAGCGCGCTGGCGACTTACACCGTGTTTATGGACTTATCGCTGGGGATTACCGGGCCGCTGGCAGGGATCATGATGGCTTACGCTGGTGTGTCGGTGATTTACCTGGCTGCAGCCGCACTGGTGTGTATCGCATTGCTTATGGCGTGGCAGTTAAAAAAACGGCCCCCGATTGAGCAACCGGAGGCCGTGTCATCATCTAAACAATAATTATTTGATGGTGATGGTATTTATGATGTTCTCAGCGGCAGTTTGCGCCAGTTGCTGATTATCCGCAGGCAGGGTTATCTGCATGGTTAACAGTTGGTTATCAACTTTACCCAAGATAACTGACGAGTAAGCCGTCTGGCCTTTTGCCGAGATAATGCTGTCTAACTGTTGCAGTGTGTGGCCTTTAATCTCGATGGATTTATTGGTCACTACTTGCAACTGCGGGTCACGAGCACGTTGTTGATCTTCAAGGCGTTTAGCCAGTGCCGCCAGGTCGTCAGGCGTGTTTTCACCCACAATGACGATCACTGCTTTCTGACCGGATGCATCAGAATAGACGTGCATGTTATTTGCCTGAGTGCCCAGTTTACCGCTCTGGTCGGTCATATCCGCCGGGAGAGCAAAGCTGATTTTCCCATCCAGCAAACTCACCGACTGGCCAGCTGTGCTGCTTTCTGCTGCTTCATTCGTCTTCGCTGTCTTGCTGTCGCTGTTATCGCAAGCAGCAAGGCCTAATACCAGCAGGCCGATACCGACATATTTTACCAGGTTACCCATGACTTCTTCCTTTACGTTAGCAAGCCTTTGCGGCTGATATCAGCATCTTA
>DATERH010000347.1:0-2744 GCA_035271785.1 Buttiauxella sp. | reverse complement strand
GAAGGTTCATCGCTTCGTTCGGCCAATAGTTTGCTGAACATGGGGATACTTGTCAGCCCACTGATTGCCCCGGTGATTGGCGGCATGCTTGATTCCGCTTGGGGTTGGCGTGCCTGTTACGGCTTCCTGCTGGTGCTGTGTATCATTGTCGCGTTCTGCATGCTGCGCTGGCTACCGGAAACGCGCCCCGTTCAGGCCACACCTCAGCGCCTTATGACGAGCTACAAAACGCTGTTGGGTAACGGCTCGTTTAATTGCTACTTGCTGATGCTGGTGGGTGGTCTTGCAGGCGTGGCGGTCTTTGAAGCCTGCTCTGGCGTGTTGATGGGTGGTGTTCTGGGGTTAAACGGCGTTGTCGTCAGCATTCTGTTTATCCTGCCGATTCCGGCAGCATTTTTTGGGGCGTGGTACGCAGGCCGGCAAAATACCCGTTTTTCATCGCTGATGTGGCAGGCAGTTTTGAGCTGCCTTATTGCGGGTATCTTGATGTGGATTCCAGGCATGCTCGGTGTCATCAATATCTGGACGCTGCTGGTACCTGCAGCGCTGTTTTTCTTCGGTGCTGGAATGCTTTTCCCGCTGGCAACCAGCGGCGCGATGGAGCCATTCCCGTTCCTCGCTGGGACCGCAGGCGCGTTAGTCGGTGGGTTGCAAAATATGGGTTCAGGCGTGATGGCGTGGTTTTCCGCATTACTGCCACAAACCGGGCAATTTAGCCTCGGCATGTTAATGACAGCCATGGGTGTGATGATTTTGTTCTGCTGGCTGCCACTTGCGCATAAATTTCAGCAACATGAGGAAGCGGTTTAAGTTGTTGGTGGATGACGCAAGCTTATCCACCCTACAACGACAAATGATGTTACATAGGTCGGGTAAGCGTAGCGCCACCCGACATTAATTTAACTAAAGCACCTTACTCAAAAATTCTTTGGTACGTGGGTTGGTCGGATTGCTAAACAGTTGCGATGGCGGCCCCTGTTCCTGAATCACACCCTGGTCGATAAACACCACCCTGTCGGCGACTTCACGGGCAAAACCCATCTCGTGGGTGACGATAACCATCGTCATGCCTTCCAGCGCCAACTGTTTCATCACCGCCAACACTTCGCCGACTAACTCCGGGTCGAGTGCTGATGTCGGTTCATCAAACAGAATGATCGACGGCTCCATTGCCAACGCACGCGCAATCGCCACACGTTGCTGTTGCCCGCCAGAAAGGCTCGACGGCCAGGCGTCGATTTTGTCTATCAGGCCAACCTTTTGCAGTAATTTTTCCGCACGTGAGACGGCTTCGGTTTTCGATAACCCTTTAAGCGCCATCGGCGCCATCGTCAGGTTCTCAAGCACCGTCATATGCGGGAACAAATTAAAGCGCTGAAATACCATCCCCACACTGGAACGCAAGCTGTTGAGATTCGTTTTCGGATCGTGCACGGCAAAACCATTCACCACCACTTCACCGCCATCCGGCTTTTCCAGCGCGTTCAGGCAACGCAAGAAGGTACTTTTACCGGAACCGGAAGGGCCAATAACGCATACCACTTCCTGTGGTGCGATATCGCATGAAATGCCACGCAACACATGAGTTTTGCCAAATTGTTTTTGTAAATCATTAACGTGAATCACTTTTGCCAAGCCTCTTTTCCATGTGTTGCACCATCAGCGAGAGCAGGAATGTTAATACCCAATAAACCAATGAGATAGTCAGGTAGGGTTCCCAATATGTCGCATAAGCGCCAGAAACAGTACGCGCGGCATAAGCCAAATCCGCCAGGCCAATCGCAGAAGCCAGCGAAGAATCTTTCACAATCGCGATAGCATTATTGCCCAGCGGAGGCAGAATGCAGCGGAACGCCTGGGGCAAAATCACTTTGCGCATCGTTTTGCCCCATCCCATACCCAGCGCACGCGACGCTTCCATCTGACCTTTGTCGATTGACTGAATACCCGCGCGGAAAATCTCAGAAACATACGCCCCTGCGTTAAGCGTAATCGCGACTACACACGAGAGGAATGCGCCATATTCAGAGCGCAGTTCGCGGGCAAAATCCATCGACATCAGCCCACCGGTGACCAGCATCCCATCACGCGGGTTGATAAACAGCGGTATCAGCGCGAAGTGAACCACCATGATTTGCACAAACAGCGGCGTCCCACGGAACGCGCTCACGTAAATACGCACCGGCCACTGTACTGCGTAACGCAACACATGTTTCCATGGGCCATCTTCGGCATGCGCCATTCGCCCCAAGCCGAGTAATAAACCCCAGGTGGTACCCAAAATGACGCAGATGATGGTGCACTTGATGGTCATGAGCGCGCCTTCCATAAATAGCGGCGCGTATTCTGAGATTATCTCCCAGCGAAATCCGGTCATACCTGTCCTTGTTGGGGCCGAACCGGCCCCGAGTCATCCAAAATTATTCAGCGGGGAGAGTTGGAACGTTGCTATCAAACCAGGTGGAATAGATTTTTGCGTAAGTCCCGTCGGCCACAATTTTCTTCAGGCCTGAGTTAATTTTACCCAGCAATTCCTGATTATCTTTCGCGACAGCAATGCCGAAATACTGGCGTTCAAATTTATTGTCTTTGACCGCTTTTAACTCTTTTTCCGGATGAGATTTGATGTAGTACTTCACCACACCAACGTCACCGACTGCGGCATCAATACCATTTTCCGCCAGCTCTTGAAGCATCAGCGGCGTGTTATCAAAACGTTTGATGTCAGTGCTGTTTTTACCCAG
>DATERH010000346.1:0-15309 GCA_035271785.1 Buttiauxella sp. | reverse complement strand
CGCGAAATGATGTATTCGGACCCGCGATGAACGGTGAGTTTTTTAATATCGCTGGTGCCTGCGCGAACCAATGCCAGGCGGTCTTCGTAAGGGAAGCGTGAGGTGTCTTCTTTAACCAAAAATACATGCAGCCAGTCGCATTGTTCCGCGGCTTTTTGTATCAAATAGCGGTGACCGTGGGTAAAGGGATTGGCGTTCATTACAATGCAGCCAATTTTGCGGCCAGCCTGGCGTAATGTGGTGAGGTAACTGGCGTAGCGTTGCAGGCGTGTTGCGCTGTTTTCCATTAACACCATGACACCGGGTACGCTGGTGAGGGTGGAAAAACCACATTGCTTAAATAACGCTTCGTTTTGCGTTTTGGTATAGATGAATAGATTTGGGCATTGGCGCTCATACGCCAGGTTGATCAATTCTGTGGCAAGGGTTAGCGCTAGCCCCTCGCCGCGTGCTAACTCACTAATCGCCACGCATTTAATGATATTTCCGGCAATTCCCCCGCAGGCAATGAGTTGATCATTACGGGTAACGGTAATAAAGACTTCTACCGTGGTGTCTATGCTCAGGTCGTTTTCACGCAGAAAATGTACAATAGCGGACATATTTATATTTTCGGCGCGTTTAACCTGGGAGAATACAGTATTGCCAAACATGAATTCCGTTTTCCTGGAGCGTGTTAAGTATGGTTTTTGTTATTTATGCAATCGTTAACATTTTATTTTCAATTGCGTTTTTAGCTATTTTTATTCTGGTAAGAAGATCGTAAGGGGAATTTACGTGGGAGATATTGAACTGATTCACAAAGGGGGGTTGATTTAAATAGACTTAATGGTTTTTATTTCGTTAATTAATTTTTTTGCGAGTTGTAACCTGGTTTTTATTTGTTTAATTGATTTAATGTACAAATTAGATAAGGATCTCTCTTACTGGATGGACTATTCTTGACACAATTCCATAACAACTGCCCGTTATCTGAGCAATGAAAACATGAACGAATAAAGGATAAAGAATGCGAAGGAACGAGAAGGTTAATGCGCCGCAGTTTTTTCGCCAGATGGCTTTTCCATTGAGAATATTTTTGCTGCTTTTGTTGGTGTCAGTTCTATTAATTAGCGCGTTGGGGCAGTATTTATCGGCAAGTTTTGAAGATTATCTCGCCAATCATGTGCGCGATATGGCGATGAACCAGGCGAAGATTATCGCCTCAAACGACAGCCTGATTTTCGCCGTCAAAAAGCGAGATACTCAGCGTCTTGCCGCGATTATCGGTAAATTGTCCACCGGTTCAGATTTAGATTATGTCGTTATTGGTGATGAACATTCCATCCGCCTGTTTCACCCGAACCCATTAAAAATTGGCTATCCAATGCAGTGGACGAAACCCGGTGCGCTGGAAAATGGTGAAAGCTATTTCATCACCGGAGAAGGTTCGATAGGTTTGGCGATGCGTGCCAAAACACCGATTTTTGACGAGAGCGGTAAAGTGATTGGTGTGGTGTCGTTGGGATACCTGGTTAGCAAAATTGACAGTTGGCGTCTGGATTTTCTCCTGCCCCTGGCCGGGGTTTTTGTGCTGATATTGGTCGTCTTAATGCTGCTTTCATGGCTATTTACAGTACATATTCGTCGGCAAATGTTAGGCATGGAGCCGCGCCAGATTGCCCGAGTTGTCCGCCAGCAAGAGGCACTGTTTGGTTCAGTATTTGAAGGATTGATTGCGGTGGATAGCGACGGGTTTATCACGGCGATTAACCGCAATGCGCGCAAAATGTTGGGTCTGCGTTCGCCGGGTCGCCAGTGGTTGGGAAAGTCCATCGCTGAGGTGGTGAATCCGGCAGGCTTCTTCATTGAAAAAATGACTGAAGCGCGCCAGGATGTGGTCTGTACGTTTAATGGTTTGAGTGTCATTGCCAATCGCGGAGTGATTCATTCTGGTGATGCTTCACCTGCAGGGGCAATTGTCAGCTTTCGCAGTAAAGATGAAATAAATACTCTCAATGCCCAGCTTACCCAAATTAAACAGTATGTTGAGAACTTACGAACCCTGCGACATGAGCATTTAAACTGGATGTCGACGATCAGCGGACTGCTGCAAATGAAAGAATATGATCGTGTGCTTGAGATGGTAAAGGGAGAATCGCAGGCGCAGCAAAATCTCATCGATATATTACTTCGTTCTTTTAATGACCGACAGGTCGCAGGTTTATTATTTGGTAAATCTCAGCGTGCGCGTGAATTGGGATTAGTGTTGAATATTATTTCTGGAAGCCAGCTATTAAAACTTCCTGAAGGGTTGGACAGTACGGAGTTTTCGGCGATTTTGGGGAATTTGCTGGATAACGCATTTGATGCCAGTCTAAAAAATCTTGATGGTAATAAAATTGTTGAGCTGTTTCTGAGTGATGAAGGCCATGAGGTTATTATTGAAGTCGCTGATAATGGTTGTGGTGTACCTGAGGCGTTGCGCGAACTTATTTTTGAACGAGGTGTGAGTACTAAAATCGATAACAAGGACGCGCATGGTATTGGATTGTATCTGGTCGTCAGTTACGTCAGTCGTTGTGGTGGGGTAATAACGTTGGAAGACAATGAACCCAATGGCTCTTTATTTTCTGTGTTTATTCCGAAAGTGAAAAAGATCAATGACTCTACCGATTAAAGTTTTAATTGTTGAGGATGAAACGGCGTTAGCAGAAATGCACGCTGAGTTTATTCGCCAGGTTGCGTGTTGTGGGCAAGTCTGGCTGGCCGGCAACTTAGCACAAGCCAGAATAATGATTGAACGATTTAAGCCAGATCTCATTTTATTAGATAACTATTTGCCTGACGGTAAAGGGACAACCTTGTTGCACGAACTGGCTCAAACCCGATTCCCCACAGGCGTGGTGTTCACTTCCGCTGCCAGTGATATGGATACCGTCTCGGATGCAGTGCGTGCAGGCGTATTCGATTATCTGGTGAAGCCGATTGCGTATGAAAGGCTTGGGCAAACCCTTGAACGCTTTCAGCTACGAATGCAAATGCTGGCCCATAATGCCAGCGCCAGCCAGCGCCAGATTGACGATATGTTTAATGCTTATGCGCGTGGGGAACAAAAAGAGGTACTGCCGGTGGGGATTGATGACCTGACACTTGAGAAAGTGCAGTTATTGTTCGCTGATCCCGAGGCTCGTCATACGGCGGAAACAGTAGCCGGAGTGCTAAAACTTAGCCGCACAACAGCCAGACGTTACCTTGAGTTTTGTGCAAGTCGCCAGCAAATTATGGCGGAAATTGTTTATGGCAAGGTAGGACGCCCACAGCGCACCTATCGGGCGCTGTGAGCCGTGGGGTTAACCCCCAACAACAACCGCAACCGACGGCACGAGGACCTCGGTGGCGATAATCACCACGACCAGACCTACCGCAATCGGTACTGAAGTCCGTTTTACTACTTCGAATGGGGAGATTTTTGCCATACCCGCAACTGCCACAACCACGCCGGAAACCGGAGAAATGGTACGACCCAGGTTGGACGCTTGCAGCATAGGAATCACAAGGTACGCCGGGTTGATGCCAGAAGAGTGCGCCAGTTTCGGGATCATCTCAACAAAAGCGTAGAACGGTGCGTTACCCGAACCGGTGGTCATTGCGGCCAACATCGTGAGGACGACCAACACCAGCATCAGAATGATACTTGCGGAGCCAAACGACGTCGCGATAGAAATCAGGCTCTGGATAAAGCCGATGGTGCTCAGGCCTTGGGCGAACACGCCCGCCGCGACCAACAACATCACGACGTTTGCGAAGGCATCAGCCATACCACGGTAGCAAACTTCCAGCCCAGAGAAGACGTTCTGTGTATTGAAACCACGGAAGAATTCAATGATTGCCGCAATCAGAATGCAGATAACCAAAATGGTAATAATATGCAGCTGCGGGCCCCATTTACCGTCGAAAATCAACACGCCAATAATGGGCGTAAACGGCAGAATGGAATAGAAAGAAGGAGCGGTAGTCTGGATTTCGCTAACATCTAGCATTTCATGGCTGATGTTCTCTTTTTTGTCCAGATAACGTTGCCAGAAGAAGTGGGCAATCGCCATCGCAATGATCGCTGCAATAGAAATTGGCACGGTGGTTTTAAAGGCAAAATCAACCAGTGTCATTTCAGCCGCTTTCGCAGCCAGCACCACGTCGCCAGAGGTTGGAGACAGAATGATTGCAGCAGGGGAGGCACAGATTGCAGCTGCCGCACCACGGCTAATACCTACGTTCACCATGACCGGGAACAACGTTGCCATCAGTAAAACACCCAGACCAGTCGCAGAAGAGACCGCCAGGGACATCAGGCATGCTACGAAATACGCGGCAATCATTAGAATGTAGGGTGAGTTTATTAATTTCAGCGGTTTTGATGCGAGCTTAACGACCATGTCGTTAGCACCAATATGCGTCATATATGAAGCGAAACCACACAGCATCATGATCATCATGCCGAGATCGCCACCACGGCTCATCAGCAGGATTTTGACATATTCGACAATATCGGTTGCTGTGTAACCGGTGCTTTGAGCACTGCCTGGTAAAACTTTGTGGCCCATAAGGGCACTAACAATCAGTAATGTTAAGCCACCGACGAATAATACGCCGGTCGCAGAGTAGCCTTTGATGATGTAGCGAGCTACACCAACAATCACTACAAGCCCAATAAGTAATTCAAGAGTCGTCAGCATTAAAGCCCCCTGTTGCGTTTGGTATTCGGCATCTGTTGGCCGGACCTGAACGTAACGTCATGCCAGAAAAATAAAAAAAATATACCCGTCGCCCTTCAATATGCAGGGTTGTTGGCTGTTCTCGTTCACCCGAATCACTTACTTGAGTAAGCTCATCAGGATTGACTCGGTTGCCGCCTACCTGCATCGTGAAGTCGCTTGGGTATGTAACGGTTTGAAAGCCGTCTGCGAAAGCGGTGTCAATCTGCCTGAATCACAGGCGACGATTTCTGATGAGTATCAAATTTAGCTAGCTTCTTTCAACTGCCATGAAACTTTTGTAGGCAGTGTTGCAATTATGACATTTACTTATTGATATGCATTATTTATTTGTAGTGCTAATCGTTCTATTAATAAGCATTTGAAGGTTGTTTATTTATGAATACATTGCGAAATTGTTAATTAAATATCTAAATGTAAAACCATTAAAATTCCCTTTAAAATATAAGGGGCTGATGTTTATACTGCCAACTGGGTTATTTGAGGCAAATATTGTGCAATCCACATTCTGGTCGACAAGCCATTTACGCTTTTTCAGAAAGCATCTTTTGATGCTGCTGTTGGCGTTTGGCTGGCTGTTTGTCAACAGCCAAGTCGCAGTGGCATCGCATGATTGCTCGGTAGACATCAGTTTGCAGGCGCTTTCCATTCAGCATAGTGATCATATGCTGATGAATAACCCACAAGATTTGGCGAAAACGGAAGGAATGTTGTGTGAGAAACACTGTATTCCTGATGTGATGCAAAAAGATAATGGCCACAGTTCTTTGGCTGCAATACCTGCGTCAAATACTTTGGCTTTAGTGGTTCCTGAATGTAATGAAACGGCGTCGTCCGTTGGTTTATTAACGCCCCCTGCAACCGGCCCCCCCGCTACGATTCGGTTTTGTCGCTTTAGAGAATAACTCCAGCACTGTCTTGGTTTATGCCTTTTAGATTTAGGGCATTCAGGCGTTTTGCCGTCCTTTGACTTGTGTACTGGAGATTTTTTATGTCTATTTTTTCTGCTCGCGCTCTTTCAGCCATCGCGCTGTCCGTATTGACTTTCATCACTGTAGCTCATGCTGCCTCTCACGATATGTCCCATGACATGCCGATGCCCATGGAACAACACATGGCAGCTGAAGTTTATCATGGTCAGGGTGTTGTGAAGAAAGCCACTGCCAGTTCCGTTTCTATTGCCCACAAACCTATCGCAGCACTTAACTGGCCTGCCATGACGATGACGTTCAGCTTGCCTGAAAACGCAACATTGCCGGTAGTTAAAGCCGGTGACACGGTGGACTTCGCTTTCAGCCAGCGGGCTGAAGGTTACCAGCTAGTATCAGTTACACCGACTAAGTAGCTGAGGCCAATATGAGACTACATTCCCTGAGCTTTTGGCTCGGTGGGGGTCTGTTGGCTATGTCTGTCTTTGCCGCGAATGCGGCAGAGTACAGTCTGCAACAGACCCTGACCGCCGCTGAGCGTTATTCAGCTGAACTTTCCGCCAACCGTAATCAGAGCAATGCTCTGAATGCTATGGCCGATTCTGCTCGTCAGTTACCTGATCCTAAATTGAAATTTGGTATTGAAAACGTCCCATTGCAGGGCGGTAACAGTCATCGACTCACCCGCGAAGGCATGACCATGCAGCGTATCGGCATCATGCAGGATTATATCAGCGAGGAAAAACGCGACCGTAAAGCTGAAACTATTCTGGCTCAATCAGCCAGTAGTGCAGCGAAAGCCAATGTCATTCGGGCTGAGTTGCTGAGAACAACCGCGCAGGCTTGGTTGGATCTGGCATTGTCAGAAAAAGTGCTGGCGACGGCACAAAAACTGGTGGCGGAAACGGAGCGTCAAGTTGGGGTGCAAAAAGCGACAGTTGCCAGCGGCAGCAACCCCGCATCAAGCGTCGTGGATATCCGCATGACACTTTTAGACATGCAGGACAAAGTGACGCTCGCACAACGCGATGTCGTGCTGGCACAGACGCGCTTGCTGCGACTGACCGGTGAGAATATTGACTCTGTCAGTGGCAATCTACCGCGCTACCAACGTTTACCAGCTGACCCTAAAGTTCTGGAACAAGGCGTCGGACAACATCCGGAAGTGATTGAAGCGGCGCGTGAGGCAGATGTCGCCAAAGCTCGCTCGGCGCAATCGGCGGTGGCCGCGAAACCGAATGTCGGCGTTGAGGTGTATTACGCCCATCGCGCGGATGATTACGAAGACTTAGGGGGCGTGATGTTTACCGTGGATATGCCACTCTTTAAATCGCAACGTCAGGACAAAGACCTGGCAGCGGATAAGTCTCGTTCAATGGAGGCCAACGATCAACTCGCCATTGCGAATCGGGAACGCGTTGCGCTGGTTCGCACATTAGTGGCGCAGTATCAAGCGGCACAAACCCTCTGGCTACGCCAGCAAGACGAGATTTTGCCTCTGCAGCACCAACGACTTTCATTGATTGAAGCGCAATACCGTTCTGGGCAGTCGACCCTTTCCGACTTACTCAATGCCCGCCGCACTCTTCTTGATACCCAACTGACCGCGTATAGCGCTGAAAAAACTGTGGCTGAAACCTGGGCCGCTCTTCGCTACCTGACGCCACCGGATAATCATTAATAATGAAAACTATCACGCAAATTTCGTTGTTAGCGCTCGCGGTCGCCGCTGCCCTTGGTGTGGGATATTACATGGGCAAACAAAGCCACAGCACCACGGCGCCAACGGTTCAGTCTGAACGAAAAGTTCTCTATTGGTATGATCCGATGACCCCAGGCCAGCGTTTTGACAAGCCGGGGAAATCGCCGTTTATGGATATGGATTTAGTCCCTCGCTATGCCGATGAAACCACGGAAGACGGCGGGGTGACGGTCAGCGCTCGTCAGCAGCAAAACCTGGGAATCAAAACAGCACGGGTCGAGAAGAAAACTATTGATTATCAATTTGATGCATTTGCCACTGTTTCAACTGATGAACGCAGCGTGCAGATTATCCCCGCCAGCGCTAATGGCGTGGTGGAGAAGCTGTTTGTTAATGCACCCCAACAATTTGTAAAAGCGGGCGAACCGTTGGCGCAGCTTTGGATCCCTGAATGGACGGCGGCGCAGCAAGAATATCTCGCAGTGCGCCGCTTGGGTGACAGTGCATTAAGCTCCGCTGCACGTGAACGGCTGCATCTCCAGTTCATGCCCGCTGAAATCATCCGCCAGGTAGAGCGTAGCGGTAAACCGCAAACGCGCGTGACAGTACGAGCCAAACACGCTGGCTATATCAACAAACTGGAAACGCGAGAAGGTGCGCAAGTCACGGCAACCGCACCGTTGTTTGAGATTTCCAGTCTTGAGAAAGTCTGGATTGTTATCGATTACCCGCAATCCCAGGCGCAAGTGCTACAGGTGGGAAGTGAGATTGTGGCTTCGAATGATAGCTGGCCGGGGGAAGCTTTCCACGGGCGCGTCAGTGAGTTGCTGCCGAATATGGAAACCAGCACCCGAACTCTGAAAGCCCGTATCGTGCTGGAAAACCCGCAACTGAAACTCAAGCCGGGTATGTATCTCAATGTGAAACTGGCGAACCCACTCAATCTGCCACCCGTGTTGGCTATCCCAGAAGAAGCGTTAATTGAAACCGGTAGCGCCAGCCGGGTGCTAGTTACCCAAGGGGACGGGCATTTTAACCCCGTCAACGTGGTGGCAGGGGTGGCACAAAATGGCTGGGTTGAGATTAAACAAGGATTGAAGGAGGGCGATAACGTCGTGACGTCCGGTCAATTCCTGATTGATTCTGAGGCAAGCCTGCGTAGCGCGCTTCCGCAGGATAAAACGGCCGCGCCTGCCAGCCCGCAATATCAAGGCGAGGCCGTGGTGAAAGAGATTAGTGATGAGGCAATTACGCTTTTCCACAAGCCCATTCCGGCACTCAAATGGGGCGCGATGACCATGGATTTCTCGCTGAAATCCGCCACCGACGCTAAAAGCGTGAAAGTGGGTGACAGTGTGATGTTCAGCTTTACCCTGGATGACGAACACGGTGCGGTGATTACTCATTTAATGCCAATGTCGGAGGCGATGAAATGATTGCCTCCGTTATTCGTTGGTCACTCAAAAATCGGCTGCTGGTCCTGTTGGCGGCCATCATGATGGCCGCATGGGGGATTTGGTCGCTACAACGCGCACCGCTGGATGCGTTACCGGATCTTTCGGATGTGCAGGTGATCATTCGTATCAATTACCCAGGCAAAGCCCCGCAGGTGGTTGAAGATCAAGTCACGTATCCGCTCACTACCACCATGCTTTCTGTGCCGGGGGCGAAAACCGTGCGTGGTTTTTCGATGTTCGGCGACGCTTATGTCTACATTCTGTTTGAAGATGGCACTGACCCGTATTGGGCGCGTTCACGGGTTCTTGAATATTTAAGCCAGGTTCAGTCGCAACTTCCAGCCGAGGCAAAAGCGTCGTTGGGGCCAGATGCGACAGGCGTGGGCTGGGTGTATGAATACGCGCTGGTGGACAGAACGGGTAAGCATAGCCTTGCAGATTTACGTGCGCTACAAGACTGGACGCTGAAGTTTGAGCTAAAAACCGTGCCGAATGTTTCGGAAGTTGCGAGTGTTGGCGGCATGGTGCGGCAGTATCAAATTGTGCTCGATCCTCAACGGATGCGCGCGCTGAACATCACCCATGAGCAGGTCATCAATGCGGTACAGAGTGCCAACCAGGAAGGTGGCGGCTCGGTTATCGAAATGGGCGAAGCCGAATATATGGTGCGCACCGCAGGCTACCTGAAAAATCTCAACGACTTCAAGCAGGTGGTTATTACGTCGCGTGAAGGGGTCCCCGTCTTACTCAGCGATGTCGCAACGCTGCGGATGGGGCCAGAAATTCGCCGTGGCGTCGCTGAATTTAACGGTGAAGGTGAGGTCGCTGGCGGCATCATCGTGATGCGCTATGGAAAAAATGCGCTGGATACCATTAAAGCGGTGAAGGTGAAGCTTCAGCAAATCCAGCGAAGTTTGCCTGCGGGCGTGGAAATCGTTCCGGTCTATGATCGCTCACACCTTATTGAAAATGCGATAGAAACGCTCTCCCATAAATTACTGGAAGAGTTCATCGTCGTGGCTGCCATCTGTGCGTTGTTCTTGTTCCATTTCCGTTCGGCGCTGGTGGCGATGATAACGTTGCCATTGGGCATTCTGGGGGCGTTTATTGTCATGCACTACCAGGGTGTGAACGCCAATATTATGTCGTTGGGTGGGATTGCGATTGCGATTGGGGCGATGGTCGATGCGGCCATCGTGATGATCGAAAATATGCATAAAGTGTTGGAACAATGGCGGCACGACAATCCCGATAAACAGCCTACGGGTGCCGATTACTGGCGTATTTCAGAGCAGGCAGCAGTCGAAGTGGGGCCTGCGTTGTTCTGTAGTTTACTGATAATCACGCTGTCCTTTATCCCGGTATTTTCTCTTGAAGCGCAGGAAGGGAGGATGTTTTCGCCGTTGGCATTCACTAAAACTTATGCCATGGCCGTGGCTGCGGGACTGGGGATTACGCTTGTACCGGTTCTGATGGGCTATTTCATTCGTGGGAAAATACCTGATGAAAAGGCCAATCCGATAAACCGCTGGCTGATAGCCGCTTATGAACCGCTGTTAGATAAAGTTTTGGTGCGACCGAAAACCACACTGGTGATTGCCGGAGCGGTTTTACTGGCGACATTGTGGCCGCTCAGTCGCCTTGGTAGTGAATTCATGCCACCGCTCGATGAGGGGGATTTGCTGTATATGCCATCCACATTACCGGGGATTTCGGCACGTGAGGCTGGACGTTTGTTGCAACAGACCGATCGTTTAATCAAAACCGTGCCGGAAGTGGCGACGGTGTTTGGTAAGGCTGGGCGTGCGGATACAGCAACCGACCCCGCGCCTCTTACGATGATAGAAACGACGATCCGTTTTAAACCGCGCGACCAGTGGCGTCCGGGGATGACGATGGACAAACTAGTGAGTGAGCTTGATAGCATAGTCAAAGTGCCTGGTATCGCGAATGTTTGGGTGCCGCCGATTCGCAACCGTCTGGATATGCTGGCAACCGGTATCAAGAGCCCGGTCGGTATCAAAGTGAATGGCAATAATATTGCCGCTATCGAACAAGTGGCTGAGCAAATCGAACGGGTGGTGAAGCAAGTTCCGGGTGTGACGTCTGCACTTGCGGAAAGGCTGGGTGGCGGGCGTTATATTGATATTAATATTGATAGGCTGAAAGCTGCGCGTTATGGCGTGTCGGTCAAAGAGTTGCAATCGTTGGTGGCGACGGTAATTGGTGGACAGAATATTGGTGAAACTATCGAGGGGCGTGAGCGGTATCCGATCAATGTTCGTTACCCGCGTGAAGTTCGTGATAACGTCAAAAAGCTGCAAAACCTGCCAGTAATCACGGCAAATGGTAGTCAAATTGCACTTTCTGAATTAGCTGATATCAGTATTACCGATGGCCCGCCGATGCTGAAAAGTGAGAACGCCCGTTTATCTAATTGGGTTTACGTTGATTTGCGTGGAAGAGATTTAAAATCTGCCGTAGAGGAGATGCAACGAGTTGTTACCCAACAGGTAAAATTACCCGATGGCGTTTCATTATCCTGGTCTGGTCAATTTGAATATCTTGAACGTGCGAGCGCTAAATTAAGAATAGTCTTACCTTTCACCTTGGTTATTATTTTCGTCTTACTTTACGTGACATTTTCGCGAGTGAGTGATGCCTTATTAATTATGGGAACACTGCCGTTTTCGTTAATTGGTGGAGTATGGCTCATCTATTTGCTCGGATATAACTTATCTGTCGCGGGAGCCGTTGGGTTTATAGCCTTAGCTGGGGTGGCGGCTGAATTTGGCGTAATAATGGTACTTTATCTAAATCAAGCCATTGCGAGGCATAAAGTGCTCGAACCATCGGGAGGGAAACCCATGCTAATGCGTGCGCTTCATGAAGGTGCGGTGTTGCGTGTCAGGCCAAAAGTCATGACTGTGGCGACGATTATGGCGGGGTTGTTGCCTATTATGTGGGGCGATGGCACCGGTTCAGAAGTCATGCGCCGCATAGCGGCACCAATGATTGGTGGCATGATTACCGCACCATTACTGTCGATGCTGGTGATTCCTGCAATGTATGTGTTACTGAAAAGACATAAATAAGTGTGATTGCCTCGGCTACGCGACCCATTCTGATTTTCAGCGTAGCCGGAATCAATCCGTATCCATATGTTTACTATCTGTTGTTTGAAAATATGGGTTACTGCACACTTTTTAAAATAGGGAGCAATTTTTCTCACTTTTTAGCAAATCTGGCTGGACAAAATCCATCACAATTGGTGTACTGGTGCTCGACACAGCATTTGTGTCGTTTTTCATGTAAAGGTAATTTAGATGTCTAAGATTAAAGGTAACGTTAAGTGGTTTAACGAGTCAAAAGGCTTTGGCTTCATTACTCCGGAAGATGGTAGCAAAGACGTGTTCGTACACTTCTCTGCAATCCAGAGCAATGGTTTCAAAACCCTGGCTGAAGGTCAGCGCGTTGAGTTTGAAATCACTAACGGTGCCAAAGGCCCATCTGCTGCAAACGTAATGCCTATCTAAGGCTTTACCAGTAGATTATAAAAACCCGCTAAGGCGGGTTTTTTTTGCTTTAAAATCATGCGAATAGATAAACTTTCACAAAACTCACCACAATCAGCGCGCTTACCAGCACTGCAGTCCACCCGGCAACACATTCTTTCATCATTTTGTCTCATGCTATTTTTCAACCAGAATGGCAGACAAAAATTAAGCTAACCTTAACGCGTTGCGAATCAGTGGCCGTAGGCTAAAGAAACTAACCAAAATGCGATGGCGGTCATAGTCAGCGAGCCTGCGAGGTTCAGTAGCATGTTTAACCCAGCCCATGCCAAACGTCCATCCTGAATCAAGAATACAACTTCTGCCGAAAAGGTCGAAAACGTCGTCAGGCCGCCGCAAAAACCGGTGGTTATCAACAATTTCCAGACGGGATCGAGATGCGTCATTCTGGTGAACAGCGCCAGTCCGAGGCCGATAATAAATGCCCCCACCAGGTTTGCTGTCAATGTCCCCACCGGAATAGCGCCATGCAACGGGTTGAGTTTCATACTGAGCAACCAGCGCACAACGCTCCCTGTCCCGCCGCCAATAAACACGGCTAATAGTATCTGCAACACGATGATTTCCTGTTCGTGATAATACGAAAGAGAATGAGTGTAACGTCAGCACGGGGCGTTTCACACCGGGTATACTGAAAATATTCGCGACCTTTTGGGAAACCACAATGAAAGTTGCAGTCGGGCAGTTTGCGGTGAGTAATAACTGGCAGGAAAACGTCCAAACCTGTATCGGGTTGATGATGCAGGCTAAATCTGCAGGAGCGCACTTACTGGTGCTTCCCGAGGCGGTGCTGGCTCGGGACGACAACGATCCAGATTTGTCGGTCAAATCAGCTCAAACGATGAATGAAGCGTATATCGAGCAGCTTTGTGAGCAAAGCCGCCATGACCAGCTGACCACAATTCTGACACTGCATATCAAAACCACACCAGGGAGGGCGGCCAATACTTTGCTGGCTATTCGTGGAGGCGAGGTCATTGCTCGTTATCAGAAGCTTCATCTTTATGATGCTTTTAACATGCAGGAATCCCGGTTAGTTGATGCGGGAGCAAGTATGCCTCCGTTGATTGATGTCGCGGGCTTTAAAGTGGGATTGATGACCTGTTACGATGTGCGTTTCCCAGAGATGGCGTTAAGTCTGGCTTTAGCAGGCGCGGAAGTTTTAGTCCTGCCAGCTGCCTGGCTACGTGGTCCAAACAAAGAAATGCACTGGTCCACACTACTGGCGGCTCGCGCGCTAGATACGACCTGTTATGTCGTGGCCGCCGGGGAATGCGGTAATAAAAACATTGGCCACAGCCGGATAGTTGATCCGCTCGGTGTTGTGGTTGCGGCTGCAAATCAGCGTCCGGCTCTATTCTATGCTGAACTGGAAAGTCAGCATCTTGCCGAGGTGCGAGCCATGCTACCGGTACTGAAAAACCGACGTTTCGCTTCACCACAGTTATTATGATTGTTTTTTGAGCAGATCTTGATTCAACTTGTTACAGGTTGCTATTGTATCGCACGGGAAAATAGCCGTTAATTGTCTCAGTGTATTATTCGCCGTATTCACGGCATGCATGATTACAGAAGGTTGCTATGGGTGAGATTAGTATTACAAAGTTGTTGGTGGTCGGTGCGCTGATTGTTTTGTTATTTGGCACCAAGAAGTTGCGCACACTCGGTGGCGACCTCGGGGCGGCAATCAAAGGCTTCAAGAAAGCTATGAATGAAGACGAGACCAGCGCGAAGGCTGCTAATAATACGGATGCAACAGCCGACCGTATTACGCACAAAGACTGATCCAGACTCATCTTTCGCACAGATAAAAAAAACCGGCCTTTAATAAGCCGGTTTTTTTATGCCTTGCACAAATCAAAAGTAACAGTTTGTTACATCGTTATTTGACTTCCATGCCTTTGGCTTGCAGATCTGCATGGTAAGAAGAACGAACAAACGGGCCGCATGCAGCATGGGTAAAGCCCATTGCCAGCGCTTCTGCTTTCATCTCTTCAAACTCATCCGGGCTGACATAACGCTGCACTGGTAAGTGATGGCGGCTCGGTTGCAAATACTGGCCAAGGGTCAGCATCGTGACGCCATGGCGGCGAAGATCGCGCATCACTTCCACAATCTCTTCGTTCGTTTCGCCTAAACCTACCATCAAGCCTGATTTGGTCGGGATGTCTGGGTGCGCTTCTTTAAAACGCTCCAGAAGTTTCAGAGACCAATTGTAATCAGCACCTGGGCGAACTTTACGGTAAATACGCGGAACGTTCTCCAGGTTGTGGTTGAACACATCTGGTGGCGTGGCGGTGAGGATCTCTAAAGCTTTGTCCATACGCCCGCGGAAATCTGGCACCAACGTTTCAATTTTGATCGTTGGGCTTTTCTCGCGAATAGCACTGATGCAATCAGCGAAATGCTGAGCACCACCATCACGGAGATCGTCACGGTCAACCGATGTGATAACCACGTAGCGCAACGCCATATCGGCGATAGTTTGCGCCAGTTTAGCGGGTTCATTGGTGTCAGGTGCTACCGGGCGACCATGAGCAACATCACAGAACGGGCAGCGGCGAGTACAGATTGCGCCAAGGATCATAAAGGTTGCCGTACCGTGGTTGAAACATTCTGCCAGGTTAGGACAGGAAGCTTCTTCACACACAGAGTGCAGACCATTTTTACGCATTGCCGCTTTGATACCCTGAATTCGGGTCGAATCAGATGGAAGTTTGATCTTCATCCATTCTGGCTTTCTTAACAGCTCCTGGCGCTCAGTCACCACGTTTTTAACCGGGATCAGAGCCATTTTATCGGCGTCACGGTACTTAACGCCGCGTTCCATTACAATGGGTTTACTCATATCGTACGTGTTCCAGTTGCTGATACTCCCGTCATACTTCAAGT
>DATERH010000345.1:0-3123 GCA_035271785.1 Buttiauxella sp. | reverse complement strand
GGAGGCAGTTATGGTCTTTGTAGTCAGCGATGAAGTCCAACCTAAGAATGGTGGCCCAAGGATGATTGTTACCGGGTTTTCCAGCGGTATGGTGGAGTGTCGTTGGTATGATGGTTATGGTGTAAAACGTGAGGCCTTCCGCGAGGATGATTTGGCTCCACTGGCAACAGGGGGCATCTCACAAGGATAAACCTGAATCGCCCGGTTATTAATCGGGCGTTTTTATTTCCCGAAAACTGTTCGTTTTGAGCGTGATATTATTTTCGTGAATATATTTACCCTTAGTAATCTTCCTGAGAGATATATCATTCGATATAAGTGAAAAGAGCCGTCTTATACCTTGCGAGAAAAAATTACGGCAGGTGTGACTGGCTATTAGATGAATGTGGTATCGGGAGTGTGTGAGTGTTTGGCAAGGCAATTCAGCGTGAGATTATGCGTTTCAGAAACCCACGGAGTGTCGTTAGTTTTTGTTTTATAGGGTATTTATATTTTCCACTGGATTTCAATGGTCGCTGGTACGGCATACTGGCATTCGATTACCCCATTGAATCACTGCATGAATTTTTACAAGAAGCCAAATATGACGACCATGAAGGCACGGTGTTGCTCTATGACAAAGAGCTCAACCCCATCGCCACATCGGCTGAGAAACTGCCTGAGTCTTCGCTATTTAGCGCACCTCAACTGGCACAAATTGCCAGTGCAGCAGCGGAAGCAAAACCAGGGGAGCAGGGTGAATTACGCATGGACAGCCGTTTTATCACCTGGGCGAAACTCAACAACTTTGATGGCTTACTGGTAAAAGTTCATACCCTGGAAGAGGGGGTACACGGTGAGTTTGGCCGCATCAGATTGCGTATTAACACCAAAGAGCTGCTGATAAAGAAAGGGAATACGACAAGGATCAGCGCGTCATTCGGTGTGAGTAGCGCTTCAGAATTTAATGATTACGATTTTGAGCGGCTGCAATCCTGGGCCGATCATCGCTTATACAAAGCGAAGCAGGGCGGACGCAATCAGGTCTACAGCCACGACTAAATCGGTGTTATTTCAATGTGATGAAATGGTCAAGACCCTCTTTCCAACCTTCCGGGCCATAGTTCTGGCTGCGATACACGCGCTGCGGATTGTCATTTTGCAGCGTTATCGACTGGCGACTGTAGCCTTTGACGATGACTGCGTAATCAACGCTATCAAGTAATAATGCGTCACTAGGGCTGTCGCCAAGCCCAATCGTAATGTGAGTTTTGCCATCACGTTGTTGAAATTGTTCTTCCAGCCAGCGAAGCGCCTTATCTTTGCCGGCCTGTATATCGAGGACATGCCAGAATCGCCCGCCTTGCAAGATCATTAAACCCATTGATGTGAGCTGCTCGCGAAATGCCGCCATCATTTCGTCGCTATCGCGCCAGATTAACGTTTCCGATGCTTCGCTTAGTTTTGCAAGGCTTGCTTGTTTTCGAGTCAGCCCAGTCAGTTCACAAAGGGTGTTTTCGTCAACATCGGCAAAACAGGTGAATTTGAAGCCGAATTTCTGCCGCAGCTTATCAAGCAGAGAAAACAGTTCTTCATGGTAAATCCCGGTTAGCAAGCGAGGGTAGTCGTCACTGTCACTCCACCTTGCATCAAGCTGAATCACCGCGCCGTTTTCTGCGATAAATGCTTGTCCCGTTAATGAAAATTCGTTTTGCCAGTCCATGATTTCAGCGGCACTTTTTGCGCTACATAAAATCAGGGGGATGTTGTGTTGACGTAATACGCTGATCCACGGACTGGCGGCCTCCCACCGATAGGAATGATGCTCCAGCAGCGTGCCATCAAGATCTGAAATGATTAATAACGGATCGTGCAAATGTGGCATGGAGCTTCTCCTAAAATGCGAAAATTCAGATCCAGATGATTAGGAATTCTCTCAATTAAAATAATGAGTTAATCATTTATAGGTACATTGACTGTTCGCTTAAGCCGCGGCAGATAAGCGATTGCAGCGGGTTAAGGCTGGGACATATCTAAAATTTAAATATACATATGGCGAATAATTCATTGTTTTGAAATAAATCTAAGGTAATGTGAGTACACATCAGATTACCTGATGTAACGAATTTTTAATTTCTTCTTGCTAACGCAAGTTTAATCCCGGCTATCCTGCCGGGATTTTTTTATTCCCTTCATGCTTCATGCTTCATGCTTCAAGTTGCATGTGCGTTGACAATACTCGCCCCATCCATAGGTCCCGCCCCTACGAGGTCAGCGCAATCGCTGTTCAAAAGGTTGAAGCCGTTTATCCTGAACCCGAATTATTTTGGGTATATCTATCTGTTCACTTCATTGACACTAAAATCGTGGATATCCAACTCGAAGGCTTCCGCCAGTTCGGAGTAGGTGTGCCATGTGCGTCCATCGATACTGGCCCGCTGCGGGTCGTCGCCTGAACGTGTGACTTCACTTTCGCTTATCTCATTGATGGCCGCCAGTAACGCATCGACATCGATACGTGCTGTGTCATTGAGTTCTTTCGCGCTCTTCATGCCGTAGTCCTCCAGGGTGTACCCGAGATTAAGTATAGACGCTTAAATAAACCCCTACGGGTGGGGCATCATCCGAGGCGAATGAGTTGTTTTTGATCTACACTGGCACAAAGAAACCGGAGGGATTTTGTTATGAATATCAACGATCGCGTCACAGTAAAAACCGATGGTGGCCCACGTCGGCCGGGCGTGGTGTTAGCTGTCGAGCAGTTTAGTGAAGGGACGATGTACCTGGTGTCTCTTGAGGAGTATCCGTTGGGTATTTGGTTCTTTAACGAATTGGGGCACCCGGACGGCATTTTTGTGGAGCATTTGGAGTAGTACCCGAGAAGGCGGAATGAATATCCGAGAGGGCGGAATAGCTTGCGCTATCCGCCATCGTCGACTCACTGGCGAACGTGAAATAACGGACTACCGTAAATTAACAAAAATACCGTTAGTCACATTATCTGTCAGACGAACCACGTGATAAATCACCTGCTTGTTATGTGTCTTTATCTTTCGCTTTATATTTCCTTTGTGCGATGACACCGTTTTAGCTTTGATATTCATCTGGTCTGAAATTTGTATTGTACCTTGCCCGGACATCCAC
>DATERH010000344.1:0-3196 GCA_035271785.1 Buttiauxella sp. | reverse complement strand
CATTTCACGAAGCCAAATATTGTCATTAAACCCAACGCCAACAGCCGTCCTTGTGGGGATAAAACCGGCTATCTGGCAAACCCAGAGGAGGTGTGAGATGGGAAACGGATGGCATGAATGGCCGTTAATGGTCTTTACAGTTTTAGGGCAGTGCGTCGCGGGCGGTTTTATTGTCATGGCGTTGGCATTGATGACGGGTATTTCAGAACGTACACAGCAAAAAAGAGTCCATTGGGCAATGATTGTGCTGTGGGTACTGATGGGCATTGGTTTTATCGCCTCAGTTTTGCACTTAGGTTCGCCATTGCGCGCGTTCAATTCACTCAATCGCATTGGTGAATCAGCGTTGAGTAATGAAATTGCCAGCGGTTCGGTGTTCTTCGCTGTCGGTGGTTTCTGGTGGCTGGTTACTGTGCTGGGCAAAATGCCTCAGGCGTTGGGTAAAATCTGGATGGTTCTGACAATGATTCTGGGCGTGTTCTTCGTCTGGATGATGTGCAGAGTGTATTTGATTGATACCGTTCCCACCTGGTATAGCGCTTATACGTCACTTAGCTTCTTCCTGACGATGTTTATTGGCGGGCCGTTGTTGGGTTATCTGTTGCTGCGTGTCGCGGGCGTAACGGGTTGGGGCATGCGTGTTCTTCCCGCTATTTCACTATTAGCGATTGTGGTGAGCACCGTCGTTGTGATGTTGCAGGGCATGGAACTGGCAACGATTCAAAGCTCAATTGCTCAGGCATCGGCGCTTGTGCCGCAATACGGCGCGTTAATGTCGTGGCGACTGTTGGTGTTGGCTGCAGCCTTAGTATGTTGGATAGTTCCACAGTTTAAAGGCGGGCAGGCGAGTCCAGCAGTATTGGCATTTGCTTTTGTGTTAGTTATTGCTGGCGAACTGATTGGACGCGGTGTGTTCTATGGCTTGCATATGACAGTCGGTATGGCGATAGCCAGTTAATTGACTCCCAATATTAAATGCGCCTGTGGGCGCATTTTTTTTGCCCTTTCATAAGAAAATATCATCTGATTGACCATGAAATTTTTCATATAACCCGCTTCGATCAATATTTGCTGATCCCATCAAAAACAGACAGATAGCGATTTATTTCTGCGCTTCGTTCATCACTTGGATAAGTTTTTCAAATCGACAGCTTTCAAATCGTGCCAGGCCCCGTCAGCGCTGGATTGACAATCATTTTTCCAGTGGCATGATGCGCACAAATTATTCTCTTCCTCGCGGTTTTTTACATGTCCACCTATACCCGACCAGTGATGCTTTTGCTCTGTGGTCTGATGCTTTTGACCCTGGCGATAGCGGTTTTAAATACGCTGGTTCCACTCTGGTTAGCCCACGAACATCTTCCTACCTGGCAAGTCGGGATGGTGGGTTCGTCCTATTTTACCGGAAACTTACTGGGTACTTTACTGACCGGGTGGCTAATTAAACGGCAAGGCTTTAACCGTAGCTACTATCTCGCTTCGCTGATTTTTGCTGCTGGCTGCGCAGGCCTGGGGTTAATGACCGGGTTCTGGAGCTGGATGATGTGGCGCTTCATCGCGGGTATTGGCTGCGCGATGATTTGGGTGGTGGTTGAGAGCGCCTTGATGTGCAGCGGGACTTCGCGCAATCGCGGGCGGCTGCTGGCGGCCTATATGATGGTTTATTACGTCGGTACGGTTTTGGGCCAGCTGATGATCAGCAAAATGCCGACGGATTTAGCGAGCGTTCTGCCGTGGATGACAGCGCTTATTCTGGCCGCCATTTTGCCTCTGTTGTTTGCTCGTATTGTGAATGACCGCAGTGAAAACCAGGAAGCCGCGGCGGTATGGCCGATGCTTCGTTTGCGGCACGCTCGCCTTGGCGTAAATGGCTGTATTATCTCGGGGATTGTTCTCGGTTCTTTATACGGATTAATGCCGCTGTATTTAAATCACAAAGGTTT
Source organism: Buttiauxella sp. (assembly GCA_035271785.1). Lineage (GTDB taxonomy): Bacteria > Pseudomonadota > Gammaproteobacteria > Enterobacterales > Enterobacteriaceae > Buttiauxella. The sequence continues at coordinate 1,253 of DATERH010000344.1, read as the reverse complement.
CAGCGACGCCGGAATTGGTTTCTGGATGGCGGTGATGGTAAGCGCGGGGATTGTGGGGCAGTGGCCGGTAGGCCGCCTTGCCGACCGTTTTGGCCGCTTGTTAGTGCTGCGCGTTCAGGTATTTATTGTAATTATGGGTTGCATGGCGATGCTGACCAACGCCGCGATGGGGCCGACATTGTTTGTGCTGGGCGCGGCTGGCTTTACGCTGTATCCGGTAGCAATGGCGTGGGCCTGTGAGAAAGTCGAACATCATCAACTGGTGGCAATGAATCAGGCCCTGCTGCTGAGTTACACGGTAGGCAGCTTGCTTGGCCCAACGTTTACCTCAATGCTGATGCAAAGCTACTCGGACAGTTTGCTGTTTGTGATGATTGCCGGAGTGGCATTTATTTACCTGCTGATGTTGCTGCGCAAAGCAGGGCCGCATTCAACGCCGATTGCACACGCCTGATACAAAAATGGCCCTCAACGAGGGCCATTTTTGCAAGTGATGCAAGATCAATCAGTACATCACTTTGTGACCGTACTGTTCCAGAATGCCTTTGACGCGTTCCATGGTTTCTTTCTTCGGCGGATGCACGCCATCAAGCTTGTACTCTTCGCCCATCGCTACCCATTTATGTTTGCCCAGTTCGTGATACGGCAGCAGCTCAATCTTCTCGACGTTGCCCATATCGCGCGTGAACTCGCCAAGACGGTGTGCAGAATCATCATCATCCGACCAGCCAGGAACGACAACGTAACGAATCCAGACGTTAATATTCTTATCAGAAAGGTAGCGTGCAAACTCGAGTGTACGATGATTAGAAACACCCACCAGGTTCTGGTGGATCTCATCGTTCATCTGTTTCAAATCCAACATGACCAAATCGGTCACTTCGAGTAACTCATCAATCACCGGATCGTAGCGGCGAACGAAACCGTTGGTATCGAGACACGTATGGATACCTTCTTTGCGGCAGGCGCGGAACCAGTCACGAACGAACTCTGCTTGCAAAATAGCTTCACCACCTGATGCCGTAACACCGCCGCCAGAGGCGTTCATAAAGTGGCGGTAGGTCACAACTTCTTTCATCAGCTCTTCAACGGTAATCTCTTGGCCACCATGTGTGTCCCATGTATCACGGTTATGGCAATACAGGCAGCGCATGAGGCAGCCCTGGAAAAAGGTGATAAAACGAATACCGGGACCATCCACGGTACCGCAGGATTCAAAGGAATGAATTCGGCCAATTACTGACATTGCGGTG
>DATERH010000343.1:0-6226 GCA_035271785.1 Buttiauxella sp. | reverse complement strand
CAGGATACGGGCCGTACACTCGAAGAAGAGGAGATTGCCGCTACCGTTGCAAAATGTGTAGAGGCATTAAAAGAGCGATTCCAGGCATCATTGAGGGATTGAACGTATGGCGCTTACAAAAGCTGAAATGTCAGAATATCTGTTTGATAAGCTAGGGCTTAGCAAACGTGATGCTAAAGAGTTGGTAGAGCTGTTTTTCGAAGAGGTCCGTCGTGCTCTGGAAAACGGTGAGCAGGTTAAACTATCAGGCTTTGGTAATTTTGACTTACGCGATAAAAACCAACGTCCCGGGCGTAACCCGAAGACCGGTGAAGATATTCCTATTACGGCTCGCCGTGTAGTGACCTTCCGACCTGGTCAGAAGTTGAAAAGTAGGGTTGAGAACGCGTCGCCAAAAGACGAGTAACCTGAATTAACCAAAAAGGCCGCAAACAGCGGCCTTTTTCTTTTCTTCTTGTCCTGCACGGAAAATCCCCCGTAAAATCAAATTTATGAATTGTTACTAAACGGATCTCATTAACCAGATGCACACTTTTGTTGCGCGACAGCACCGCTTTGAACGTCGCTGGCTACTGGCATTGTTTACCACCATGTTGGGGATGGCAGCGCTCAGTCTGTGTGCCGGAGACCAGTGGTTTGCCCCACAACATTGGTTGCGTGAAGATGCGCAGCTGTTTATCTGGCAGATTCGAATGCCGCGCACCTTAGCCGTGTTGTTGGTCGGAGCGGCACTTGCGATATCCGGCACGATTATGCAGGCGCTTTTTGAAAACCCACTGGCCGAACCTGGGCTGCTGGGCGTCTCGAATGGGGCAGGGGTGGCACTCGTGGCGGCGGTACTGCTCGGGCAAGGAATGCTGCCAGGTTGGGCGTTAGGTATCTGCGCAATTTTCGGCGCATTAGTGGTCACCTTTATCTTGCTGCGTTTTTCAAAGCGTCACCTTTCTAACAGTCGTCTGCTGCTTGCTGGTGTGGCGCTGGGGATTATCTGTAGCGCTTTAATGACCTGGGCTATCTATTTCAGTACCAGCCTTGATTTGCGCCAGTTAATGTACTGGATGATGGGGGGCTTTGGTGGCGTGGATTGGCGGCAATGGTGGTTGATGATAACTCTGCTGCCAGTGATGATGTGGTTATGCCGCAATTATGCGCCGCTGAATTTAATGGCTCTGGGTGAAATGTCGGCTCGCCAGTTGGGCTTACCCGTTTGGCTTTGGCGAAATATTCTGGTGATTGCGACAGGTTGGCTGGTGGGAGTGAGTGTTGCGCTTGCTGGAGCCATTGGTTTTATCGGCCTCATTATCCCACATATGTTGCGACTTAAAGGATTAACCGATCATCGGATTTTGCTACCCGCGAGCGCGCTGGCTGGAGCCACTGTGCTACTGGGTGCTGACATCATTGCGCGTTTGGCGCTGGCATCCGCAGAATTACCAATAGGCGTTGTGACAGCAACATTAGGCGCACCTGTATTTATCTGGCTACTATTAAAGGCTGGGAAATAATGAACCATACCCGTCATACTTGAGGCTGTATCTGTGCTGGCTGCGTTCATTCACCCGAATCACTTATTAGAGTAAGTCATCGGGATCTGTTCTCTTGCCGTCTTGATGCAACTTCAATTATTTAGGGTAAACGAATCAATCTAAGAGGTCGTGATGCAAGACATTCTGAACACTGAAATAACCACCATTGATGGTGAAGCCACAACGCTCGAAAACTGGAAAGGAAAAGTGCTGCTGATGGTGAATGTTGCCTCTAAGTGCGGCCTGACAGTGCAATATGTACAATTAGAAAACCTGCAAAAAGAACTCGAACATGAAGGTTTCTCAGTGCTGGGTTTCCCTTGTAACCAGTTCCTGGGTCAGGAACCAGGCAGCGAAGAAGAGATCAAAACCTTCTGTAGCACGACGTACGGCGTGACATTCCCCCTGTTTAGCAAACTGGACGTTAATGGCGAAAATCGTCATCCACTGTACAAAAAATTGGTTGCTGTCGCACCAACCGCCATCGCACCAGAAGGCAGCGGCTTTCTTGAGCGCATGAGCAGTAAAGGTCGCGCACCTGCCCATACTGGCGATATTCTCTGGAACTTTGAAAAATTCCTGGTGGGTCGTGATGGCCAGGTGATTCAACGTTTTTCACCGGATATGACACCTGATGACTCAACGATTGTTGATGCGATTAAGTCGGCGCTGGCGAAGTAATGTCGTTGTTGCAGCTTAATGAAGTTACCGTGGCGGAGCGGCTAGGGCCAATTTCCGCTGCTGTACAAGCGGGTGAATTGGTGCATCTTGTTGGGCCAAATGGCGCGGGTAAAAGCACGTTGCTAATGCGTGCTGCAGGGCTTAGCTCAGGTGCTGGGCAAATTATGTTTGCCGGAAAAAATCTAAGCGACTGGCAGCCAATGCAACTGGCCCATCATCGCGCATATCTCTCTCAGCAGCAGATGCCGCCATTTTCGATGCCTGTCTGGCATTATCTGCAATTGCATCAGTCGGTCAGCCCCTCTGACTCCGTCATGCTAAGGCTGGTCGGAGATTTGGGGCTGGCGGATAAACTCACGCGCAGTGTAAATCAGCTTTCGGGTGGCGAATGGCAGCGCGTCCGGTTAGCGGCTGTGGTGTTGCAAATTCATCCAGAAATCAATCCGCATGGTCGTCTACTTTTACTGGACGAGCCGATGAACAGCCTTGATGTCGCGCAGCAGACCGCGTTGGATAGAATCCTGATGGCGCTGTGTGAAGCGGGTATCGGAGTGGTTATGAGCAGCCACGATTTAAACCATAGCCTGCGTCATGCGCACACTGTTTGGTTACTGCGCTCGGGTAAAATGATTGCGCAAGGGAATCGGGATGAAGTGCTTTCACCGCAACATTTAGCGGCTGCCTATAACATGCACTTTCGCAGATTGCAGATAGAAGGGCACAGTATGCTTATAGCCCCACTGTAATTGATGGTAAAAACTTGCACCTAATCATGAGTAAGCGCTAAATTACTGGAAATTATAAACGGGTGAGGATTAGCCTGAAAATGCGTGTATGGATTATTGTTGTGGCATGTCTGGTACTCGCAGGGTGTAGCAACCATGCGCCCCCACCAAATTCTCGTTTGTCAGACTCAATAACGGTTATTGCTAAACTCAATGACCAACTTACCGGCTGGCATGGAACACCGTATCGCTATGGTGGTATGAGTCGTCGTGGTGTCGACTGTTCCGGATTTGTATCCCTCACCTTCCGTGACCGCTTCGAGCTCCAACTGCCGCGTGAAACCCGCGAGCAAGCGGAAATTGGCACGCAAATTGATAAAGACGAACTCCTACCCGGCGATCTGGTTTTCTTTAAAACAGGTGCGGGTGAAAGTGGATTACACGTTGGTATTTATGACACGGATAACCAGTTTATTCATGCATCCACCAGCCGTGGTGTGATTCGTTCTTCGCTGGATAATGTCTACTGGCGTAAAAAGTTTTGGCAGGCTCGTCGCATCTAGCACGACTTTTCCCGCGTTTAGGGCCAATCAGTGGCCCTAAACGTAACCCCCTCAGTAACTCCTTGGTCAACATCATCTCCTCTTATAATTCCTGGTTATATTTTACAGCATTACGCGCTATCGAAAAGAAGGTATGGTGACACTGGAACAGGTTGCTGAAATGGCACGTTTAGCTATGCGTAAATAGCATTTTTATCTATCCGGAAATAACTAGGTAATCACTGTGAGTAACTATTTTTTCTCCTCAGATAATCCATACTGATACCGTTTGTCATATTCGCTAAAACTAGCGATATGGGGATATCCAGGATAATATCGAAATCTTCAAGGAAGATTTTGATAAACATTCAGGGATGAACGTGTCTTTAATTACAACAAAATCAATCCAGTTAACACTGGGTGTTCATCGTGTCACGATGCCATCCACCTCATTCTCTAAATGGTGGGCAACATGATCCTCGTACTCGATGCACATTATCGTTCGGAATTTTATTTCCAGCCTGTTTACTTACCTGACGGTGAAGTGTTGGGTGTTGAGCTAATAGTGAATTTTGTTGGAGTTGATGCGCCGGTACGTATTCCAACGGGGTTAGTTACGCCGGTTATTAAACCAGAGCAGCAATTAATATTATTCTCTGAGCAAATAGAATTACTCGAAAACCATCAAACATTCTTTAAGACTCAACCTATGGTTGTGTGGGTGAATATAAGCGCGGTAATTATTGATGCAATCTTGAATGATACCGAGTTGAGTACCCGTCTGGCACAGCTTCCGTTCATTGAGTTTACAATCAATGAGAACTTCCCAGAGTTAAATTGCGGTAATGAAAATGCGCGTTTAATGGCAATGGCTCAGCATTACCCATTAGCACTGGCAAATTTTGGTGCGGGAATTGCGACCAGTAAACCAATCTTTGACGGGGTGTTTAAACGTGTATTTTTTGACAAATCATTTATTCATAAACAAATTAAACAACACTCTTTCGAGTCATTTATGTTTGCCATGCTCGCACAATTTTCTCCGTTTTGTCAGACTCTGACAATTAACGGAATTGATGATGAAGCGGCTCGCCAGAAAGTGCTTTCAATCTCCGGCTTCGCCATGCAGGGAAGCCTCTGGCCCGGAATTGCGCCTGGATTACTGGAAGAGTGGTTTCGACCAGATTCAGCGTCATTGAACTAATACCCCTGCTATCGTGCTGTGTTTAAATCATCACATAAGCACTATACCCATTAGTATTCGAGTTTGCAGGTAGGCGGCCAGGACGATAGTCCCTAAGAGCTTACTTGAGTAAGTGACTGGGGCGAGCGTCTGCGCCAACACCCCTGCAGCTTGAAGGATGATGGGTATATACTATCGGCTGGAGGCCCCATGACTAACAAACCCGAATTTAACAATAGCTGGCACGATGAATTGCCCGGCTTTTATACGGCTCTCAAGCCCACGCCACTGCATAATGCCCGGCTGTTTTATTATAACCGCCCTCTTGCCGATGAACTGGGGCTGAATGACACGCTGTTTGACGAGTCTCATACTGGTATCTGGAGCGGTGAAACGTTGCTGCCGGGAATGCAGCCATTAGCGCAGGTTTATAGCGGGCATCAGTTTGGTGTCTGGGCTGGTCAACTGGGTGATGGGCGCGGTATTTTGCTCGGTGAGCAGCAACTGGCTGATGGACGAAAATTTGACTGGCATCTGAAAGGTGCAGGTTTGACGCCTTATTCGCGCATGGGTGATGGTCGTGCGGTGCTGCGCTCCACGATACGCGAATTCCTCGCGAGTGAAGCAATGCATGGGCTGAATATTCCGACCACCCGAGCACTGAGTATTGTGACCAGTGACACGCCGGTTCAACGTGAAACCACCGAACAAGGTGCGATGTTGATTCGCGTAGCGCAAAGCCATGTTCGCTTCGGCCACTTTGAGCATTTCTACTATCGTCGTGAACCGCAAAAAGTGCAGCAACTGGTGGATTACGTGATTACCCATCACTGGCCGCATCTTGTCGATGAGGCAGAAAAATATCAGCTTTGGTTCCGTGATGTGGTTGAACGTGCCGCGCGGATGATTGCCCACTGGCAAACCGTTGGCTTCGCGCATGGCGTAATGAACACCGACAATATGTCGATCCTCGGGCTGACGATGGATTATGGTCCGTACGGTTTCCTCGACGATTATCAGACTGGTTTTATCTGCAACCATTCCGATCATCAAGGGCGCTATGCCTTTGATAATCAGCCTGCTGTTGGTTTGTGGAACCTGCAACGGCTGGCGCAAACGCTGTCACCGTTTATTTCAGTCGAATGGCTCAATGAATTGCTCGATCACTATCAGTTCGCGTTAATGCAATCCTTCGGGGAATTAATGCGCGGCAAACTGGGTTTGTTGACTGAACAAACGGCAGATAACGAAATCCTTACCGAATTGTTTGGCTTGATGGCTAAAGAAGGCAGTGATTACACTCGTACGTTCAGAATGTTAAGCCTGACTGAACAAACTTCCGCAAGCTCGCCATTGCGTGACGAATTCATCGACCGGGCGGGTTTTGATAGCTGGTTTACCCGTTATCGGGAACGTCTGCAAACCGAACAAATAAGCGATGAACAGCGTCAGCAGGCGATGAAAGCGGCCAACCCTTCAGTTGTTTTACGCAATTGGCTGGCTCAGCGTGCCATTGATGCCGCAGAGCAGGGCGATGTGAGCGTTCTGGCACAATTACATGAAACGCTG
>DATERH010000342.1:0-4094 GCA_035271785.1 Buttiauxella sp. | reverse complement strand
GGGATTTTAGTTAACCCGACCACGACAAATTTTGATTTAAGGCAGCTAATGGCGTATTGATGACTTATTGATAGGGTCTATAAGTGGTATCTATTACCCGCGCAATTGTTGATTTGCACCGCTACGGAGAATGGTTGGTGTGGCAAAATAGCGGTTAAATTTCTCAAGGAGTAAAACTCGTGTTGGATAAATTGCGTTCACGCCTGGTCCATCTTGGTCCATCACTGTTAAGAACACCGGTTAAACTGACTCCCTTTGCTCTAAAACGACAGGTGCTAGAACAGGTGCTTGGCTGGCAGTTTCGCCAGGCGATGGAAGAGGGTGAACTCGAATTTCTTGAGGGACGCTGGTTAAGTATTGAAGTACGCGACCTCGGTCTGAAGTGGTTTACTTCAGTACAAGATAATAAACTGGTAGTGCGTGAAGATGCCCCGGCTGATGTTAGCTTCAGTGCGACCGCTAACGATCTGCTGATGATCGCCGCACGTAAGCAAGATCCCGATACCTTGTTTTTCCAGCGTCGTCTGGTTATTGAAGGCGACACAGAACTTGGGCTGTACGTGAAAAACCTAATGGATGCCATTGAGCTGGATGCGATGCCTAAGCCATTACGCATACTACTGCTGCAATTGGCTGATTTTGTCGAAGCAGGTATGAAGCATCAATCTGCTCCAGAAAGTAACTCAGTAGGTGAGCTATGCTAATTCGTGTAGAAATACCCATTGATGCCCCTGGCATCGACGCTTTACTTCGCCGTTCTTTTAACGGTAATGGTGAAGCCGATTTGATCAAGGATTTACGAGAAGACGGGCTGCTAACGCTTGGCGTTGTCGCCACCGACGACGAAGGTCAGGTGGTGGGTTACGTGGCATTTAGTCCTGTCGCCGTAGAAGGCGAAGAGCTTCAGTGGGTTGGGCTTGCACCGCTTGCGGTAGACGAAGCTTACCGTGGTCAGGGCCTGGCGAAGCAACTGGTATACGAAGGATTAGATTCGCTCAATGAGTTTGGCTACGCGGCTGTCGTGACTTTAGGCGAACCCGCGCTGTATGGTCGCTTTGGTTTTGTCCCGGCGGCACAATTTGGTTTACGTTGTATCTGGCCAGATACCGAAGCCCAGTTCCAGATTCATCCGTTAGCCGATGACGCGCTTAATGGCGTGAGTGGATTAGTGGAGTATCACGAGCATTTTAATAGAAACTTCTGATCCCCATTTACGTTTGAAGGCCTGCTAGCAGGTCTTCAAACGCTAATGTCCCTATAACCAACATCTCTTTTTGCGCTTTAGGTAGCTGTTTGATGCGATATTCCAGGCGTAACGCGCTGGAGCGATCACCCACCAAATGGCTGAATGCCAGCGTGAGTTCACCTTTACCACGCAACGCTTTCGCCCCTTTTCCTGTTTGATGCTGCGAGAAGCGGCGCTCCACATCAGTAGTAATGCCCGTATATAAACGGTTATCGACGGTGCGGACTAAATAGAGATACCAGGGAGACATAGGTCAGGCGCATAATTGACGTTTTCCGCAGAATATCACTCTTCAGGTTGCACATGGAAACTCTCAATGCCATTAGTCGTTGGCTGAACAAACAGCATGTACTGACTTACTGCGCAGGTAGTCACAGTGATTTATGGTGCGCCAATGCGTTCTATCTCTTTGATGACAAAAGCGTGGCTTTTTATTTGTTGAGCGAAACACATACTCGTCACAGTGAGTTAATTGGTCAGCAAGCTTATGTCGCCGGAACCGTCAACGGGCAGCCGAAAACTGTCGCACTCATTCGTGGTGTGCAGTTCCGTGGTGAAATCAAATTAATTGAAGAAGGCGAAGCTGACAGTATTCGTAGTCGTTACTATAAGCGCTTTCCTGTTGCCAGAATGATGTCTGCGCCGGTATGGGAAATTCGGCTTGATGAAATAAAAATGACCGACAACACGCTCGGTTTTGGAAAAAAACTACACTGGCTGCGGGATGAAACTAAGCTTGGTGAATAAGAGACAGGAGAACTTATGAACCGGGTTTTGCTAACAGGGGCCACAGGCCTCATTGGTGGGCATCTATTACGCATGTTGACTGAGGTGCCGCAAGTCAGCCACATTGTTGCGGCTACACGACGCCCCTTGCCTGCGATGAACAAAGTCACCAACCCCTACGATCCTCAGTTGAGTGATGTGCTCACACAATTAACCGAGCCACTGGATACGATTTTTTGCTGCCTTGGCACCACCATGAAAGAAGCTGGCAGCAAAGAAGCTTTTGTATTAGCGGATTACACGCTGGTGGTGGATACCGCGATAACCGGTTTGCGTCTGGGTGCGAAACATATGTTGGTAGTCAGTGCTATCGGTGCAAACAGCAAATCGCCGTTTTTCTACAACCGGGTCAAAGGGGAAATGGAAGAGGCGCTTATCGCGCAAGAGTGGCCGCGCCTGACCATTGCACGCCCATCCATGCTGTTGGGGCATCGTGAATCACAACGCTTAAATGAATCGTTGTTTGCGCCTTTGTTTAAAATCATGCCAGGGAAATGGAAATCTATTGAAGCGCGCGATGTCGCGCGTGCGATGCTACAAGAAGCACTTTCACCATCACGTGACGGTGTGAATATCCTGGACTCGCACCAGTTACGCGAAATAGCTTCTCGCTTGGTGACTTCTTAGTATCTCATTTCAAAAAACACGCCAGAAACCGTATTATTGGCTCCAATAAAAATACCAATTGCACTTTTTGATTTCAGGGTAATGTCTAATGCAAACTCAAACTTACCGTCAGGTGGACGATAAATCGTTCGCCTGGTGGAAACCCGTGCTGTTTTTTCTGGTGGTTATTATTGGCTTGTGGATAGTGAAATGGCAGCCGTATTACGGCAAAGCATTTACTGCCGCGCAAACGCACAGCATCGGTAAATCGATTATTGCTCAGCCGGAACTTAATCCGCTTAAAGCGGCCTGGGATTACGCGATGGTCTACTTCCTCGCGGTCTGGAAAGCAGCAGTATTGGGTGTGTTGTTGGGGTCGCTCATTCAGGTACTCATCCCGAAAAACTGGTTGATGCGCACCCTCGGCCAACCTCGTTTTAGTGGCACACTATTTGGCGCACTCTTTTCATTACCGGGCATGATGTGTACCTGTTGCGCGGCACCCGTCGCGGCAGGAATGCGCCGCCAGTCTGTTTCAATGGGTGGGGCATTGGCATTCTGGTTGGGTAATCCACTACTTAACCCAGCGACCCTGGTGTTTATGGGATTTGTACTGGGCTGGCAGTTTGTTCTGATTCGCGTGATTGCCGGGATTATCACGGTATTAGGTGTGGCAACACTGGTACAGCATTGGGTGAAAGACCAGACGCCAACCAGCGATATTCCGCAGCCTGTAACCACTGCGCCACAGTTGCAGGGGAATTTCCTGCAACGCTGGATGAAAGCGCTGTGGAACCTGTTCTGGAGCACCATCCCGATTTACATCATCGCGGTGTTGGTTCTCGGTGCTGCCCGCGTATGGTTGTTCCCACATGCAGATGGAGCTGTGGATAACACGTTATTCTGGGTGATAGCGATGGCGATTGCAGGCTGTTTATTTGTCATCCCGACCGCCGCAGAAATCCCTATTATTCAAACGATGATGTTGGCAGGTATGGGGATGGCTCCGGCACTGGCTTTGTTGATAACCCTGCCAGCCTTGAGTCTCCCATCGTTGATCATGTTGCATAAAGCGTTTCCAGCCAAAGCGTTATGGTTAGCCGGAAGCCTGGTGGCACTGATTGGGATGATTGTTGGCGCGTTGGCACTGATATAAAAAAGTCCCGAGAGGGGCTTTTATCGCAAATGATGGACGACCTGGTTACTGCTTCCGCGCCAGACAAGCGCCGGGTCTTTCAACGCCTGAACGAATTTACCGTCGATTAGCACGTTAATTAAGTCCACCACTTCGTGCTGATCTGCCGTTAACTCATCGAGTTTGTAACCCGTCCACATCCAGATATCTTTTCCAGGGCACTCGGCTCGCACCCGTTTTACCAGCTTCAGTACATCCGCAATATTTTGCGGATGAAGCGGATCGCCGCCCGAAAGCGACAACCCCTGGCGGCGAATACGT
>DATERH010000341.1:0-3011 GCA_035271785.1 Buttiauxella sp. | reverse complement strand
GCTGATTGCGCTGTTATCGGTCATTGTGTTGTGGTCAGAAATACACTCCGCCTTTGGCTTCCTTGAGAACATCACATTGTGGGATGTGACCTCAACCGTACAAGGTGTAGAAAGCCTTGAGCCGATTACGCTCGGTGCCGTGCTGATTGCTATTCTGGTGCTGATTATCACCATGCAACTAGTGCGTAACCTGCCTGCATTACTCGAACTTGCGTTGCTACAGCATCTGGATTTGGCGCCCGGCACGGGTTACGCCATTACAACCGTGACCAAATATCTGCTGTTACTCATCGGCACGTTGGTCGGTTTCTCAATGATTGGCATTGAGTGGTCGAAGTTGCAATGGCTCGTCGCCGCGCTAGGTGTGGGGTTAGGTTTTGGTTTGCAGGAGATTTTCGCCAACTTTATCTCTGGCCTGATAATCCTGTTCGAAAAGCCGATTCGTATTGGCGATACGGTAACAATCCGTGATCTTACTGGCAGCGTCACCAAAATTAATACGCGAGCGACGACCATCAGCGATTGGGACCGTAAAGAGATAATCGTGCCCAACAAGGCGTTTATCACCGAGCAGTTTATCAACTGGTCGCTATCAGACTCCGTCACGCGTGTGGTGTTAACGGTTCCGGCGCCATCTGATGCTAACAGCGAGGAAGTCACGAAAGTGCTGCTACTGGCGGCAGAGCGCTGTTCGCTGGTGATTGATAACCCGGCGCCAGAAGCATTCCTCGTGGATTTACAGGCCGGTATCCAAATCTTTGAACTGCGTATTTACGCCGCAGAGATGAACCACCGAATGCCGCTGCGCCACGAGATTCATCAGTTGATTCTGCAGGGCTTCCGCGAACACGATATCGAGCTGCCGTTCCCACCATTCCAGATGCGTCTGGATAGTCTGGGCGGGCAACGTAGTGCTAAGACGGTGACTTCTTCAGGGAAAGCAGGACGAACGCCGGGGAGTTTGTAAGGCTAATCCCCTCATCCCAACCTTCTCCCGAGGGAGAAGGAGAAAGCAAATCCCCTCTCCCTCAGGGTGAGGGTGGCTTTAAGCCCTGTCTACCGGAAACGCCAGCACATCGGCCAGGCTTTCAGCCTTCAACGCCAACATAATCAAACGATCCACACCTAGCGCCACGCCTGAACAATCCGGTAATCCGGCTTTCAACGCTTCCAGCAAATTCAAATCGATTGGCTGTTGCGGCAAACCGCGAGCAGCCCGTTTACGGTTATCCTGCTCGAAACGCTGCCGCTGTTCACGCGCGTCTGTTAATTCGTGGAAACCATTCGCCAGTTCAATACCACGGAAGTAAACCTCGAAGCGCTCGGCTACGCGGTGGTCTTCGGTGCTGATCTCCGCAAGTGCGGCCTGGCTTGCCGGGAAGTGGTAGACAAACGTGGGTTTGTCTTTACCAATGTGCGGCTCTACACCCATGCTGAAAAGCAGTTGCAGCAGGGTATCGCGATCTTCTTCCCCATCTGCAATGTTGCTTAAATCAAGCTTTGCTGCCACTTCGCGCAGTTGGTTTTTGTCCGCCGAAAGCGGGTCAATTTCCAGGTGACGCAGAAAAGCTTGCTGATAAGAGAGAGATTCAGCGGCATCGGTTTCCAGAACCTGTTGCAGCAAATCATCAACTTCATTCATCAGACGATACATATCGTAGCAAGGGCGATACCACTCCAGCATGGTGAATTCAGGATTGTGGTGGCGACCCATTTCTTCGTTACGGAAGCTGCGGCACAGCTGGAATACCGGGCCAATGCCCGCCGCCAGCAGGCGTTTCATGTGGTATTCCGGGCTGGTCATCATGTACAGATTGACGCCCTGAGCGTGGCCTGGGCCAACAAAACGGGTTTCAAACGGGAACAGATTGATGTCCGTTACCGTAGCCTGGCTCATGCAGGGTGTTTCCACCTCCAGTACACCGCGATCGGCAAAAAAGCGCCGAATTACCGCCATGATTGCGGCGCGTTTCAACAGGTTGGGGATGGATGCGCTCGGCTGCCAGGTGGCCGTTTCGCTCATGGTAGAGTCTCCGTATTCAAACAAGGCGAAGAAGTCTACTCGCAACGCATTAGGGAGACAAATTTTGCGCAGGAAATTTTCACCGTCCACCGCGCCGACTCGCCAATAAAAATTTGAATTTCGTGACGCAACTCATCACCAAAATTAATTAATTGCTGCATTGAACATCAAAAAAATCGAACACATCAAATTTCCATAGAAAGTCTGCGGCTATAATTCGCAACTTACGAAGGAGCAGGGATAACCCTTTCGCTATAGCTAGCGCCGTATCGGTGGACTATCTTTGGTTAAATTAGCTAAGCGAAATAACTAAAATCTGGAGGAATGTCGTGCAAACCTTTCAAGCCGATCTCGCCATAATAGGCGCTGGCGGAGCGGGCTTACGAGCAGCCATCGCGGCGGCACAAGCCAATCCACAAGCCAAAATTGCTCTGATCTCTAAAGTCTACCCAATGCGCAGCCACACTGTTGCCGCTGAAGGGGGTTCTGCTGCTGTAACGCAGGATCACGACAGTTTCGAATACCATTTTAATGACACCGTATCTGGTGGTGACTGGTTATGCGAGCAGGATGTGGTCGACTACTTCGTCCATAACTGCCCAACCGAAATGACACAGCTTGAGCAATGGGGTTGCCCGTGGAGTCGTCGTCCGGACGGTTCAGTCAACGTACGTCGCTTTGGGGGTATGAAGATTGAGCGTACTTGGTTTGCCGCAGATAAAACCGGCTTCCATATGCTTCACACCTTGTTCCAGACTTCCTTACAGTTCCCGCAAATCCAGCGTTTTGACGAACATTTCGTGCTCGATATTCTGGTTGATGACGGCGCTGCACGTGGCCTGGTCGCCATGAATATGATGGAAGGTACGCTGGTGCAGATCCGCGCGAATGCCGTGGTAATGGCAACCGGCGGTGCGGGTCGTGTTTACCGCTACAACACCAACGGCGGTATCGTAACCGGCGATGGTATGGGCATGGCGTTAAGCCA
>DATERH010000340.1:0-5545 GCA_035271785.1 Buttiauxella sp. | reverse complement strand
AGTTTGTAACCCGTCCACATCCAGATATCTTTTCCAGGGCACTCGGCTCGCACCCGTTTTACCAGCTTCAGTACATCCGCAATATTTTGCGGATGAAGCGGATCGCCGCCCGAAAGCGACAACCCCTGGCGGCGAATACGTAGATCATTCAGATCGGCAATCACCCGATCTTCCATTTCCTGCGTGAATAGCACACCGGAATTTACCCGCCAGGTGCTTTTGTTGTAGCACCCGGGGCATTCATGCACGCAGCCGGAAACAAACAGCGTGCAGCGTGTTCCCGGCCCATTCACAATGTCGACCGGGTAGTATTGGTGAATATTCATTTTCGCTTCTCACTTTCCGCCATAGCTGCGTTGGCTGCTCTCAATCGCCCTGGTCACTGACTTTAGCCAGCTCCCAGGAACTTTTCGTTTGCCGACTTGCTATGACGTCAATTACTTTGCGAATCATCAAGCTGCCCGTTACCCAGATGCTTCACGCGGCGCTTCACTTCTTCCTGCTTACCGGCATTAAACGGACGCGCATCCGGGCTGCCGAGATAACCGCAAACACGGCGAGTCACCGATACGCGCGCAGCATCATGGTTGCCACATTTCGGGCAGGTGAAGCCTTTGCTGGTACATTCAAATTCACCGGTAAAGCCGCATTCGTAACACTCATCGATTGGCGTATTAGTGCCGTAATACGGAACGTGCTGGTAGCTGTAATCCCAGACATCCTCCAGCGCTTTCAGGTTGTGCTGAATGTTAGGGTATTCGCCGTAACAGATGAAACCACCGTTCGTCACCGGCGGATACGCCGCTTCAAAGTCGATTTTGTCGTAAGGGTTAACTTTCTTCTCAACATCTAAGTGGAAGCTGTTGGTGTAGTAACCTTTATCGGTCACACCTGGCACGACACCAAACTCGGCGGTATCAAGGCGGCAGAAACGATCGCACAGGTTTTCACTTGGCGTGCTGTACAGGCTGAAACCATAGCCTGTTTCTTCTTTCCAGCTGTCGGTTGCCTGGCGCAGACGCTCAACAATCGCCACGGCTTTCGCGCGCAGTACTTCGTTGTCGTAAACGTGCTGATTGCCAAACAATGCATTCACTGTTTCGTGGATACCGATGTAACCGAGGGAAATCGACGCCCGGCCATGTTTGAAAATCTCAGAAACGTTGTCGTCTGCTTTCAGACGCACACCGCAAGCTCCTTCCATATACAGGATTGGCGCAACGCGAGCTTTCACTCCTTCCAGACGCGCAATACGTGTCATCAGCGCTTTAAATGCCAGCTCCAGGCGGCTATCGAGAAGCGTCCAGAAAGTGGCTTCATCACCTTTGGCTTCCAGCGCAATACGCGGCAAATTGAGGCTGATAACGCCGATGTTGTTACGGCCATCGTGAATCTGCTCGCCGTTTTCTTCATATACACCGAGGAAACTACGGCAACCCATCGGTGTTTTGAACGAGCCGGTCACTTTCACGACCTGGTCATAGTTCAGGATGTCTGGGTACATGCGCTTGCTGGCGCACTCCAGAGCCAACTGTTTGATGTCGTAGTTTGCGTCGCCAACTTTGTGGTTCAGGCCGTCTTTGATAGCAAAAACCAGTTTTGGGAACACCGCAGTTTTACGGTTCTTACCCAGGCCCGCAATGCGATTACGCAGAATAGAAGTCTGAATCAGGCGCGATTCCCAGCTTGTTCCCAGACCAAAACCGAAGGTCACAAAGGGTGTCTGGCCATTGGCGGTGTGCAGCGTATTCACTTCATATTCCAGCGACTGGAAAGCGTCATAACATTCTTTCTCAGTACGGGAAAGCGCATAACCTTTGGCATCCGGGATCTGCCATTCTTCAGCCGTCTGACGATGTTTTTCGAAGCTTGCAGTGACAAACGGCGCCAGCACTTCATCAATACGGTTGATGGTGGTGCCACCGTAAATGTGGCTGGCAACCTGCGCGATGATTTGCGCCGTTACAGCTGTGGCGGTAGAGATGGATTTTGGTGGCTCTATTTCAGCATTACCCATCTTAAAGCCACGGGTCAGCATACCTTTGAGATCGATAAGCATGCAGTTAAACATTGGGAAGAACGGAGAGTAATCCAGATCGTGATAGTGGATATCGCCACGCTCGTGCGCTCGTACCACATCTCGTGGTAATAAGTGCTGTGTGGCGTAGTGTTTAGCCACTATCCCGGCTAACAGGTCACGCTGAGTCGGGATAACCTTGCTGTCTTTATTCGCATTTTCGTTGAGCAAGGCGGAGTTAGTTTGTTCAACCAGACCCCGGATTTCCTGGTTTAAGCGGCCACGCTTTTCGCGTTCAATATCACGATCATGACGATATTCGATGTAAGCGCGCGCCAGCTGCTTGTAGTCACCCGCCATCAGCTGGTTTTCGACAGCAGTCTGGATTTCACCGATATCAACCTGAGTACGGCCTTCCATTTGCGCGCGCACAATATCTGCGACGGTGGCGCAATAGTCTGCGTCATCGACTCCCGCTGCATTAGCTGCACGAAGAATCGCTTCTTTAATGCGCTCTGAAGTGAAAGGCACTTTGCACCCGTCTCTTTTCATCACATGCGGTGTCATGATCTCTCCATTCAAAAAAAGGTTATCCACAAAGGATTGGGATTGTACGCAAGCTGGAAATTGCTCGCGTTGCCATAGGCTTTATGTTTTTGAGCCAATGCTTATCCACAGATAATCCCCAGAATTGTCTGTGGTACTTGTTGGTATAATAGTCGAAAAATACAATATGTGGGGTCGGGGCGCATTCTAAGGTCTATATGTAGTGCTATGCACCAAACATGTTTGCGATTTTATTGATGCAGGACAAAGTAAATCGGTGGTAGCAGGAAGCATGGGCAACGCGGAGAAGTGATAAAATTTAAGTGGAGAGATCTCCCTCAAATATTGGGGAGATCCTTCCAGGTGGGAATTAACACTGCAACCAATAAACCGCCTCAAACGGCCGCAAACTCATTTCACCAGGTTGACCCGCCGCATCAGCGTAGTTGTTCATCAGCACTTCCCAATCGCCTTCGAAGACCTCTGGCATCCACCACTGATTTTCATGGCTGAGGTTTGCGGCAACAACCAGCGTTTGGCCTTGCCATTCGCGGCGGTAGCACCATAAATACGGGTGTTCCGGCAGCAAGTCCTGATAGTTACCCCAGGTGAATACCGGGTTTGCCTTGCGCAATTTAATCAGTTGCTGATAGGTGTAAAACACCGAGTCAGGGTCATTCACTGCTGCTTTGGCATTGATGGTTTGATAGTTGTCGCACAGGTTAATCCACGGAGTGCCGGTGGTGAAACCTGCGTTTTCGCCATCGTCCCATTGCATCGGCGTACGGCTGTTATCGCGGGATTTACTGGCAAGGATCGCCAGCAGATTGTTGCTATCGCGCCCCTGCGCGCGCAGCTCGGCGTACATGTTGTGGCTTTCGACATCGCGGTAATCAATGATGCGTTTGAAATGCGGATTGGTCATCCCCAACTCTTCACCCTGATAGATGTACGGCGTGCCTTGCATACCGTGCAGCACCATCGCCAGCATTTTCGCCGCCGGAACACGTAGTTCGCCGTCGTCACCAAAGCGCGACACAATGCGCGGCTGATCGTGGTTACACCAGAACAACGCATTCCATGCCACGTTATGCATGCCCTGTTGCCAGTGGCTGAAAATCGCTTTCAGCGCGATGTAATCAGGCGCCGCCAATGCCCATTTCTGCCCGTCAGGATAATCCACTTTCAGGTGATGGAAGTTGAACGTCATCGACAGTTCATTGCTGTTGAGTGCGGCATATTGCTGGCAGTTATCGAGCGTGGTGGAGGACATTTCACCTACAGTCATCAACTCACGTGGGACAAACACATCGCGGCTGAACTCCTGCAAATACTCATGAATGCGCGGCCCGTCGGTGTAAAAACGGCGACCGTCACCTCTATCAATATCGTTCGGGAAATCCTGGTCTTTAGAGATAAGGTTAATCACGTCGAGGCGTAGGCCATCCACACCACGGTCAGCCCAGAATTCGCAGACCTTTTTTAGCTCGGTGCGCACTTGCGGATTCTCCCAGTTGAGATCCGCCTGTTCCGGTGCAAACAGGTGCAGATAATACTGGCCGCTCTCTGCGTGCCAACGCCAGGCGTTACCGCCAAATTTAGAGCGCCAGTTGTTGGGCAACGTTTCCGGTGTACCGTCACGCCAGATGTAAAACTCGCGATAAGAACTGTCTTTGTTCAGTGACTCGTGGAACCAGGCATGCTGCGTGGAAGTATGGTTAAACACCATATCCAGAATGACGCGGATGCCGCGCTCGTGTGCGCCAGCTACCAGCAAATCAAAATCATCCAGCGTGCCGTAGGTATGATCGATTGCGCAGTAGTTCGCCACGTCATAGCCGTTATCGACCTGCGGAGAGACATAAAACGGCGTCAGCCAAATGGCATCAACACCCAGCAGTTGGAGATAATCAAGGCGCTTGATAACGCCGATTAAATCACCGGTTCCATTCCCGGTCGTGTCCTGGAAACTCTTCGGGTAGATCTGGTAGATGACACCATGTTGCCACCAGGGAGTTGTGTTCATAAATCATTCCTGAACGCCCGTCATACTTCGAGCCGTAGCTGCGCTCGCTCACCCCAGTCACTTACTTTAGTAAGCTCCTGGGGATGAGCTCTTTTGCCGCCTGCCTGCAACTCGAATTATTTAGGGCATAAGTTAAAAATTGAACCATCAAAAAACTAAACTATTAACAACGTGCCTTGACGGTATTTGCGCTTATACATCACGCTAGTCAGTACCATCGGCACTATCACGGCTATCAGAATCGCGAGGGAATACACTTCCCAGTAACGCGGTTGAATGGACAGAATGCCTGGTAAGCCGCCAACGCCAATACCGTTCGCCATCACGCCGCTCAAACCACATAGCAAGCCAGCCAGACCCGAGCCGATCATCGCGCACAGCATCGGGAAACGGTATTTCAGGTTGATGCCGTACATCGCCGGTTCGGTCACGCCAAGGTAGGCAGAAATCGCTGCCGGTACTGAAATCTCACGCTCGTTATGCTTACGGCTACAAATAATGATGCCGAGAACCGCTGATGCCTGAGCAATGTTAGACAGTGCAATCAGTGGCCAAACAGGCGTTCCACCCATGCTCTGAATCATCTGCATATCGATGGCAAGCGTCGTCTGATGCACACCGGTAATCACCAGCGGTGCGTACAGGAAGCCAAACAGCGCGGCACCAATCGGGGCAAAGCTGCCGGTCATCAAATGGCGAACCGCAAAGGCCACACCGTCACCAATCCAGCGACCAAATGGGCCGATAAACGCATGTGCCAGGAATACTGCCAGAATCAATGAACAGACCGGCACTACTACAAGATAGAGGTAATCTGGCACGATGCGTTTCAGACGCGTCTCAATAATGCCCAGAGCCAGGCCCGCCAACAACGCAGGGATCACCTGTGCCTGGTAGCCCACTTTCTCGATGGTAAACAGGCCAAAGTTCCACACTTCAGGAATTTTGCTACCCAA
>DATERH010000339.1:0-5228 GCA_035271785.1 Buttiauxella sp. | reverse complement strand
CCAGCGGATGCGCGTACCCAATGACATTCGTGACCTTGCCAAACTGGTCGCCGAATACCACGACCTGATTCACACCTTCGCTATTTTACAGCCGAAAACCATCATCAAATTATTCGACGCAATCGACGCGTGGCGTAAACCGCAGCGCGTTGAACAAGTGGCTTTGACCAGTGAAGCGGATGCGCGCGGGCGGACAGGTTTTGAAGCCAGTGATTATCCTCAGGGTAGGCTATTGCGTGCAGCATGGGCTGCGGCACAAAGTGTTACCAACAAAGAGGTGATTGATGCTGGATTTAGCGGACCTGCGATTCGCGATGAGTTAACGCGTCGCCGTGTTGCCGCCGTGAATACCTGGAAGCTCGAGAAAGGGTTGAATAGCGGGCCATTAGTGTAAACGTTGCAGCATAAAAAAATCGCCTTTACCCACAGGGATAAAGACGATTTAAGGTTTACATTTGACTTAACATGACATTGTCAAAAGCCGTTCATGGAAGATTACTTGGCGTTATCGATGAAGACTCTTATTGAAGAAGCTTTGTTATCAAATGACAATTTTCCAAGATCGGGAATCTTTTCACCTGACTTCACATCAATATAAGACCCCTGATAGTCTCGATCAGAATATATGCGGAGGGAATACCCCTCAGCAACCTCTATTTGGGAGATGACATTATCGTAAGTATCGCTATAATCGCCCCTTTTTTCGGTGCGGAGCGATGGAATATCCCCGTAAATTTTTAAGAACCCGCCACGATCATAGCTAGCTTCACGAGCTTCCGCTTTAACGACCTGAACAGATGAGGCTGCTTTGTTCATTATGGTACCGCTCTTGGTCATATCATATTCAGATTGAAATGAAAGATATTGATATGAGGACGCCTTTCCTTTGAACTGACAGTCTGGGAATAAACGTATCCCCAACGAACCTTTTGGCAGAGTTAAGGACGACACTTCGTTATCGGCCTCAAAACCGTTTTTCATCTTCAAACCCTTCAGGCAATCGATATCCCCAGTGATTTCAAGGCTATCACCCGTGTAACCAGAGTTCTGGAACAGCGTGGCTTTAAGACCTTTCACAGGCGATGGCTGTGGCTGTGGCTGTGGATCTGGATCTGGCGTTGGATCTGGCTGCGGAGCTGTATCAGTATCGAATACTGTATAGATGTTACCGCCGCTGCTGAGAAGTTCATCGGTTAATGTCATAGTCACAATATCAACCTGCAGACCGTCTTTATAACGGTGCAATTTGATTTTGTCACCCACTCTCATGGTAGGTTTCCAGGTTCCTTTAACAGTCTGACTGGCAGCATCAATAACGACACTACCGTTCATAACACTACTTTTCTGGATCTTACCTACAAATTTACCATTAAGCTCAATAGTGTAATTACCATATGAACGATATGCGCTATCCGTTTCGGTAAGAACCAGAGCTGGTTTACCGCTCTGAATCGCCATATCAAAGCTGATCAATTCACCTGCGATTTCCGCACGTGCCATCTGCTCTTTATCAAGCATGATTGTTTTAATCGGCGTAGTGACACCATTAGAATAGTTATACAGATAAACCTTATCGCCTCCCTTTAAGTTCGGCGTCCATGAACAAGTCACGGTATTTTTGGCATCATTAACATCTTTGATGGCATTATTAGTACATTCGTTATATTGGCTTTTACCAAGGAATTTATTATTAATTTCAATGGTATAGTTCATATTCTTAGCTTCATGCGCAGCACGATCTAACGTTAAATGTATTGAAGGCGTACCATTTTTGATGACCACACCAAAGTCTTTCACGCTTCCAATGACAGATATAGCTGGTTTCGGATCTGGCGTTGGATCTGGTGTTGGATCTGGATTTGGTGTTGGATCTGGTGTTGGCAGCGGGGTGCTCAGAAGAGTCTCGACGATATTACCCAGCTCATGTTCCGGTGTATCACCGCTGATATCCCACAGAATCGCTCCACCAAATCCTTGCGCATTAATGAAGTCTACTTTCTCGCGAATGGACTGCGGATCGTCATAAGTCAGGAATTCTTGCTTGGTTTTGCTGTACAGATACGGAACGTGTGATTCTGAATCCCAGTAACGGGTGTAATCACCGCTGGCCAGTTTTTGCTTGAGCACATACCACGGGTTGGTACCTGTTAACTGATCCCCGTCGTCCCATGCACCTTTGACAGTTGCGGCACCGGTGTTAAACATGCCCGGCAAACCAGCAATGATTTCCGTACCCGGGACATGGCCCCAGCCACGACCGTAATAAGGGATACCCATCATCAGCTTGGCTTTTGGCACATTCCAGGTGGTCGCGTAGGCAGCCATGGTGTCGGCCACATTCAGGTCTTTATCTTCATCGTGGCTGTTTTCATACAGCGGTGCGTTATGACCGGTTAGCGGATCGAAGGCACCGTGGATGTCATACGCCATCACGTTCACGCTATCCAGCAATGGCGTGGTTACGGCCGGGTTGATGAACTGAATATTGTTGTGGTTGGTGGTGACTGCCGCAGAAAGTTGATAATACTTATCATCCTTCAGACCCTGGGCATCAAGCTTGGTACGCAGTGACTGGATAAGCTTGGTGAACTGGGCTTTCTCAACTTCGGTGTCCGGGTATTCCCAGTCAATGTCGAGGCCGTCGAAATTCCACTGCGTCATATAGCTGACCATGCTGTTGGCCAGTTTATCAAGGCCTGCATCCGTGGCGGTTGCCGTTTCGAAGACACCTTCCTGAGAGTTATTCCAGCCACCGATAGAAATCATATGCGTCACGTTGGCCGCTTCAGTCCGTTTATCGAGGTCTTTGATCAGACTCGGAGCTTTGTCGGTGTCATGCATGGTCACTACACCGTCTTTCACTACCGCAAAACCGTAGTTAAGGTGGCTCAGACCGGAGTAGTCCACTTTGTCGGGAGTAAAGAAGTTATGTGCTTCATACACGCCCCATTCAGGGAAATAGCCAATGACTTTACGCTGCGCGGCCACGCGGGCCTTTTCACGGTTCTGCAGATCAATTGCGTTCTGGCCGGTATACGGCGTGAACTGGAAAGTGGCGTAGGTAGTAAAATCGATTTTATCGCCTTGTTTCCACACAGGATCGGTACTCGGGCTGATGCCCTGATCCACCCACCATTGCGCGGTCCAGTAATATCCAAGGAAGCGCACGGTATCGCCACCTTTGTAGGTTCGGTTCGGATCGTAATCTTCAGAGATAATCGCCAGCTCTTGCTTTTGCGCGACCTGGGCTAAAACGGTGCCCGGAAAGTTGTTTTGCGATGCGTTGGTATACGCACTCCAGGTGTGGCCACCATCTTTTGTGATCATCATCGAATAATCGAGACCGGAGAAGGTGTTAGTCTCATCGTTTGCTGTCACATTGGCTGCAGACGAAATTATTGGGAATCCAATAGCAGAAAAAAGAATTGCTGCTGTTAATTTATTTAAGCGCATAAGTAGCTTCCAAATTTGTCCATAAACTCGTTATTAACGAGGGATACAAAAAAACGCATGCTCTTATATCACTTGCACGATATATGTAATATTTAATTACCTATTAAGATTAAATAAATTAAACTTATCCAATTGTATTTCAACAACAAAAAACAAACACATCATTTCAATGTATGTTTAGCACAATAATTAATTCATAAAAATAATGTTTTGCAATAAAAAAGCCTCGCTGGTGCGAAGCTTTTGTTTATATTACCGTCATTAATTATGATTTATATGAACACAAAATAAACGGCAGCGGCGACAATAAACCGATAGATAGCAAACGGAATAAAAGAAATGCGCTTGATAACTTGCAAGAAAGTTTTAATCGCTATTAATGCAACAATAAATGCGGTAATAAAACCAACGCCAAACATTGGCAGGTCAGCCATAGTTAAGAAGCCGATGCTCTTATAAACATCCAACACTGTAGCGCCCATCATCATTGGCACTGCCAGCAAGAACGAGAATTCAGAGGCAGCGTAACGGCTGACACCCATTAGCATCCCACCCGAAATCGTAGCGCCAGAGCGTGAAAAGCCCGGCCACAGCGCCAGGCATTGGAAGCAACCAATCATAAATGCCTGACGATAAGTAATATCGTCAACCCCTTCAGCACGCGGCTCTTTAGGTTTTAGCAATTCTGCGGCAATCAGTAACACACCACCGACAACCAGCGCGTACATCACGTTTATTGGGTTAAACAGAGACTTAATAGCGTCATGGAAAATCAACCCAAGCACCACCGCAGGCACCATCCCCAATAGGATATGGATCAGCGACAAACGCCCTGTTCCCGTGCCTTCATGCGGTTTGCGACCAAAGTGAATACCGATAAGCCCAAACAGGCGACGCCAGAACATCACCACAACCGCCAGAATAGAACCTAACTGGATAACGACTTCAAAGGTTTTTGCCTTGTCACCTTCAAATCCCAGAAGATGCCCAACAATAATCATATGGCCGGTGGATGATACGGGTAAAAACTCCGTCAACCCCTCAACAATCCCAAGAATTGCAGCAATAACTAACGAGTGCAAATCGCTCATTAAAAATCCTCTAACCCCAAAACACACAGAAAAAAGCGGCGTCTGCCGCGAAAAAATGACAGTGAAACCCAATATATCTCAAGATGCAGTCAACCCGCCTGCAGCTTGAAAGATGACGGATATATGACCCGGTTACACACATTTGGTTTAAAAAATATGAATTTATATACTGGCTTTCAGATTAGTGCCACGTTCAATGATTACCCCAACGTTCGTGGCCTGCGCAACAGCACCTGGCTTACTCACTTTTAAACGCACCCAAGGTGAGTTAAAGCGGGTCAACAATAGCTGTGCGACCTCTTCAGCTACGCGTTCTACCAGCGCAAAGCGGCCACCAGAAACATGGCTGATTACCGCTTCACTGACATCGGCATAACTTAAACAATCATTTACATCATCGCTACTGGCAGCCTGGCGGTTATCCCATGCCATTTCGATATCGAATACCAGCTTCTGAGAGATAGTTTGCTCCCAGTCATAGACACCAATAGTTGTGATTACAGTGAGTTGCTCTATAAATACAATATCCATCACGCCTTCCCGGTTTTTAGTCACGCCAGATACCACTTCTGGCGAAATATGCGTATTATCCACAGATGCAGAGAATACAACGACACTTTCAAAATGGAACAGCGTTATGAGTGCAATCGCGCCAGTCATGATCCTGCTTGCGTATCTTTGCGG